>JALZCO010000374.1 GCA_030863015.1 Actinomycetota bacterium | reverse complement strand
GGGTACGACGACTTCGAAGTTGCCGCGCTGCCCTGTACTGGACGCCGACTGGATGATGCAGCCGGGTCCGGCCACATCGTCGTGTTCACCCGTGACTCGTTGCCCGCGGATCCACGGCAAACCGGCGTCGCTGTGGTCACGGTAGAAGTGGCGCAGTTCCACGGCGCCGGTGGCTTGCCGCAAGGGTACGACGACTTCGAAGTTGCCGCGCTGCCCTGTACTGGACGCCGACTGGTTGATGCAGCCGGGTCCGGCCACATCGTCGTGTTCACCCGTGACTCGTTGCCCGCGGATCCACGGTAGACGAGCGGCGCTGTTGTCGGGCGTCCAAGACAGGTCGACGTTGCTATTGTCCCGGTACCAATACCACAGTTGTTTGCCTTCTACGATGACCGCCTCAAAATTACCGTGATTGCCCCGTCCAAAGTCGGATTGGATGAGACTGACATACACTCTGGACACCTCGGCAGTCCCTTTCATTCAGTAAGTTGACAGAGCTTCGGCATAGTCATGGGTTGCGCGGGTCTGCGCATGATACGCAAGTAATGTGGTAACAGCGACGCGGACCCCACGCCGCTAGTGATCATGACGGTTCCTACGCCAGCACGATGACCGCAGCGATTGCCGAGTCGCCTGCCTATCTCGCCGATCTCTGTTCTCGCTACCCAGCCCAGCTAAAGGCCGGCTGGCCGATGACACGAACCTTGCACGAGCGATCGCACTCGATGGGTCGAGCGCCCGGTTGGACATCAATGCGAGCGCGCTGGACACCCATCAGGGTCTTACCCAGGCACGTCGGAGTGAAAGCGGCGTCAAATGCAACCTTGCAATGGACGCACAGGACGGGAGCTGGACAGGTGTCGCTCGTTCAACGCCAGGTGTTGAATACCAAGCAGCAGCCCCAGGATCGCGAAGGGATGACCGGCAATCATCCTCGGGACTTGGCTCGCGGGGTGGCCAGCGGTGTTATGAAGCCGCTACCCGAGGCCGCCTTGCCACCGTGGGAAACAGCAACTGGACAAGGGCGGGACCGACTGCGCCGGGGCAACGCAACGAGCTCCGGTCACAACACGTCAGGCCTCCGTTGTGCCGCCATGCCTTGCCCGCTCGATAAAGGCGTCGATGTCTGGCTTGTCCTGCTCGTGCTCAGGGTGGTGACCGGGCAGGTTGTCCTCGGGGACCGGGCCCCCTCCCCCTTCGGTACTGCCTTGCTCTTGAACGGAGGCTTTGATCTTGGCGCTGTCGTCACTCGTGGCGCCGTAGTCGCTGCGACGCAGCTCTGGCTGTTGGGGCTTGGGCATGGTGTCCTCCTCCAAGTGTCGATGTGCTGTTAGGCCCAGCGCAGGATGGCGCCGACGTCCTCCCGGACGCGTCCGGCCTCGGGCACGATGCGCACACCGGCCCCCGTGCCCAACGTGCTGCGGAGGAATACGTCGACAAGGCGTCCTGACTGCGGCTCGTCGACCCCTAGGTCGCGCAACTCCTCGGCAGTGAGGGCCACCAAGGTGGGATCCGAGCCAAACCACGCGGTTCGCGAATCCGTTGGGTCGTCATGTATCAGTAGCACCTGCACCTGAGCCATGGCCAGCGCGGCGGCGGTGGCCTTCGCTCCCACGGCACCGCGGTCGTTCTGGCCTTGCTCCTCAGCCAGCTTGTCGAGCAGGGCCGTGGTGTCGCGGGCCGAGACCGCGGTCAGGGCGGCGTTGAGCTGTTGGGAGTCCACGCCCGGAGAGCCGTCAGCACTCCTACTGCCGTCCATCACCTGCACCAAGGCCGTCACCTCCTCGGGCAGGACTGCTTGCAGCAGCTGCACGGCTCGCACGTCGCCGGTCAAAGCCACCAGCTGGGCGTCCACCTGCCGCGCCAGCCGGCTGACCGCATCGGCAACGTCCTTGGCGTTGCGCTTCCACACATTCTCCGCGCGCTCCTGGTAGCGCCGATGTGACCAACCGCCGGTGTGCACCTTTCGGCCGTGCTCCAGGTCACCGTCCACGCTGTGGTGGGACACCTCGGTGCCGACGGCGGTGATGTCCGCCCCACTTCGATCGGCTACCACCAGGACATGCGGTGGCAACGACTGGCGCAGGGCCAGCAAGGGAGCAAGCACGGGCAGGGTCTGCCAACATCCGAACTCGCGGAACGGCAGGCCGGGCCAGTGGCTGGCATGGTGCAGCCCCTCGCCGCTCGCAATGACGAGCAGGGTCTCGCCATGCAGGTGGGCGTCGGCGATCAAAGGGTCCACCGCAACGAGGACATCCTCCGGTGCTTCCGATGAGGCCAGCTCCTCACGCCTGGCCCGCCAGCGCTGCTGATTGAGCTGGGAGGCATTCGCAACGCTCGCCTCGATGGCCAACTGAACGGTAAGGAAGGGCCCCGGCCGCTGGAGGAGCTCGGCAAGATCAGGCGCTTCCATCCACACTCGAGGGGTGTCACCACGAGCTTCCATGACAGGGCCATACCCCAACCTCGCGGACTGAAAACGGTGCGAGAGCGTCCACACCGGTGGATCGAGGAGAACGCAGCGTGCCTTCGCGGTGGCTCCGTTATTTAGGACAAGCCGCTACCTTTGAGGGCGAGCGCTGGCGGTTACCTCTGCACGTGCTCAGCAGCCGGCGGATCCACGCGACCACTCCCGGAGGTGTCGGGTGACCGCACGGGAATCTCGTTCGCCGCCGCCGGCGGGGATGGCTTCGTTGGCTGCGGTGGATGTCGCGGCCGATCGCGGTCCGTCCTGGTTGGATGGGTGGTTGTCGAGCCACGGCGCAGACCTGGTCGCCTGGCGCCGGCACATCCATGCTCGTCCCGAACTTGCCTACCACGAGCAGGACACCACCGCACTGATCACCAAGCACCTCAGGAGTGCCGGCCTGCGCCCCATGCTGCTGCCCACGGGTACAGGCCTGATTTGTGACATCGGCGCCGGTCCTCGATGCGTGGCGCTGCGCGCTGACATCGATGCACTGCCCCTGTCAGAGACCACCGGGCTGCCCTTTGCTTCTGCCGTGGAGGGCGTGATGCACGCCTGCGGGCACGACGCGCACACCGCGATCCTGATTGGTGCAGCGCTTGCCCTGGCAACGGCCCCAGTGCTGCCCGGTCGGATTCGAGCCATCTTCCAACCGGCCGAGGAGACGACACCCGGTGGCGCACTTGATGTGCTGGCCGCCGATGGCCTATCTGGTGTGGAGCGGATCTTTGCTCTGCACTGCGACCCCCGGCTACCCGTTGGCCGGGTCGGCACTCGAATCGGACCGATCACGTCGGCCTCCGGCGTGATCGAGCTGCGGCTGTCCTCACCCGGCGGGCACACCTCACGCCCACACCTGACCGCCGATCTGGTGCACGCCCTTGGCACCGTGATCACTGGCCTGCCCGCGCTGCTGTCGCGGCGAGTCGATCCCCGCTCGGGCACCGTGCTCGTCTGGGGCACCGTGCAAGCCGGCCACGCCGCCAACACCGTCCCTCAGCAAGGGCTACTTCGTGGCACCCTACGCACCGGAAACCGCGACACCTGGGCCGATCTAGAGCTGCTGGTTCCAGAGCTGATCACCGCGCTGCTCGCGCCCACCGGAGTCGGATTCGACCTAAGATACATCCGCGGCGAACCGCCAGTGGTCAACGAACCCGTCAGCACCGGCTTGCTGCGCGACGCGGTCACCGCCGCACTGGGCGCAGAGGCCCTGGCCGAGGCCGAACAATCATCAGGTGCCGAGGACTTCGGCTGGTACCTGCAACACGTACCCGGGTCGATGTGCCGTCTGGGTGTCTGGTCCGGTCAGGACCCGCAATGCGATCTGCACCAGTCCACCTTCGATCTCGACGAGCGCGCATTGCCACTGGGCGTACGGGTCATGGTGCACACCGCACTGACCGCCCTTGCCATACCTCTCCTGGAGTGACATGCGTATAAGCCAGCAACAACGGTCCTGTGCTTTGGTGGGCAGGGCGCATGGCGCCTCAGCTGGATCGGCTGCTGGACCAGCTGCGTGGTAATGGCTACCGCGAGATGATGTGGAGTTGTCTAGGCTGGAGTCTCTTGGTGTTGCCGGGCTGAACGTGTTCCTCCAAGCGAAGCACGCCATGCTCGCGGCCGTGGTCGACTGCTTCTTGGCCCGAGTGGGAGTATCCGTCACATTTTGCCATCCGGCCTGGACGCCGTGTTGGCTATCGAGTGAGTTCAGTGACGGTCTATCACGCGTTTTTTGGGTGAGGAGCTGGTGGGGAGCGAGCCATGTCAGATCGTCTTTTTCGGGACCGACGTGATGCTGGCCGAGTGCTGGCCGGCCTGCTGGAGCGCTACCGCGGCGACCCTGATGTCGTTGTGCTCGGGTTGCCGCGAGGGGGCGTGGCAGTGGCCTATGAGGTCGCCACGGCCCTTGGCGTGCCGCTGGACGTCTTCGTGGTCCGCAAGCTGGGTGTTCCCGGTCATGAGGAACTGGCCATGGGGGCGATTGCCAGCGGCGGAGCTCTCGTCGTCAACGACGATGTAGTGCGGGGTCTGGGCACCGTGCCCGAAGTCATTCAGCGGGTGGCTGAGCAGGAGGGCCGCGAACTGCTCAGGCGGGAACAGGTCTATCGGGACGGCCGGCCGATGCCTGATGTGGCCGGCCGCACGGTCATCTTGGTTGACGATGGCCTGGCTACGGGTGCGAGCATGCGCGCGGCCATCGAGGCGCTGCGCAAGCTCAGGCCGGGCCGGATCGTGATCGCTATTCCGGCCGCGCCGCAATCGAGCTGCCGGGAACTTGATGGCGTGGTTGACGAGGTCGTCTGCGCGGCCACGCCCGTTCCTTTCTTCGCGGTCGGCCAGTCATATTGGGACTTCACCCAGACCACCGATGAACAGGTGCGGATTTGCTGCAAGCCGCGGCCCAGTCGCGGCCGGTGGGGGCCGGCGCAGGCCAGACTGAGGTGGTCATCATCCGGTCGGCGGTGATGCCTACCGACAACGGCGTGCCGCTTGGGGACGCCCTTGTGGAGCTTGTTGATGATGCTCATTTCGCGCTGATCGGGGAAGCGTCACACGGCACGCATGAGTTCTACGCGGCTCGGGCGAGCATGACTCGGCGTTTTGATCGAGGAGAAGGGATTCTGCGCCGTCGCGGTAGAGGCGGACTGGCCGGACGCATATCGGGTGAACCGGTTCGTCCGGGGACACAGTGCGGACACGACCGCGGAGCAAGCGCTGCGCGGCTTCGAACGCTTCCCGACTTGGATGTGGCGCAACGCCGTGGTGGTGGACTTTATTGGCTGGCTGCGTGAACGCAATGACCGGGTGGGGCGTGACGGCGAGCCGGATAAGGTCGGCTTCTACGGCTTGGACTTATACAGCCTGTATCGGTCCATGCATGAGGTCGTCTCCTACCTGGAGCGGGTGGATCCGGCCGCGGCGGTGCGCGCCCGCGAGCGCTACTCCTGTTTCGACCACTTCAGGGAGACGACGGCCAGACCTA
>JALZCO010000361.1 GCA_030863015.1 Actinomycetota bacterium | reverse complement strand
GCCACCCACATGCCGACGACGGCGGAATGCGAACCGGCCAGCTCCTCGGTCACCACTCGCAACCCGGAGGGCAGCACGCTACGCCGAAGCATGGCGCCGTCGCGGTCCTGCCGTGCGGTCACGTGCTGGCCGGCTCCTCAAGGACTGGATCGCCGCCAGAACCACTGTCGACAGCATCCTCCTCGTGTACCGGCACCAGGCTGATCTTGCCCCGGTTGTCGATGTCGGCCACCTCGACGCGCAGCTTGTCGCCGACCTTGACCACATCCTCGACCTTGCCGATGCGCTTGCCGTTGCCCAGCTTGGAGATGTGCACCAAGCCGTCCTTGCCAGGCACCAGCGAGACGAAGGCACCGAAGGCGGCAGTCTTCACCACAGTGCCAAGGAATCGTTCCCCGACCTTGGGCAGCTGCGGATTGGCGATCGCGTTGATCCGATCGATGGCGGCCTCGGCGGACGGACCGTCGTTGGCGCCGACATAGATAGTGCCATCGTCCTCGATGGAAATGTCCGCGCCGGTCTCCTCGGTGATCGAATTGATCATCTTGCCCTTCGGACCGATCACTTCACCGATCTTGTCAATCGGGATCTTGATCGCGGTGACCCGTGGCGCGTACGGGCTCATCTCGTCCGGCCCGGGGATGGCCTGAGCCATCACCTCGAGGATGGTCAGCCGGGCATCCCGGGCTTGCGCCAGAGCCGCCGCGAGGACCTCCGAAGGAATCCCGTCCAGCTTGGTGTCCAGCTGCAACACGGTGACGAAGTCCCTGGTGCCGGCTGCCTTGAAATCCATGTCACCGAACGCGTCCTCAGCGCCCAGGATGTCGGTGAGCGCGACATAGGCGTCCCGCGAATTGCCGGCGGCGTCTTCGATCTCGCCCGACACCAAGCCCATCGCGATGCCCGCGACCGGCGCCTTGAGCGGCACCCCCGCGTTGTACAGCGACATCGTGGACGCACACACTGAACCCATCGACGTGGAGCCGTTGGAGCCCAGTGCCTCAGAAACCTGACGAATCGCGTAGGGGAACTCCTCGCGGCTGGGCAGTACCGGGATCAGGGCCCGCTCGGCCAGCGCACCATGCCCGATCTCGCGCCGCTTGGGCGAACCCACTCGACCGGTCTCACCGGTGGAGAACGGCGGGAAGTTGTAGTGGTGCAGGTAGCGCTTGGTGGTCTCCGGACCCAGCGAATCGATCTGCTGTTCCATGCGCAGCATGTTCAGCGTGGTGACGCCGAGGATTTGGGTCTCACCGCGTTCGAACAGTGCCGAACCGTGCGCCCGGGGAATGACCTCGACCTCTGCCGACAGCGGCCGGATGTCGGTGATGCCGCGGCCGTCGATGCGCACCCTGTCACGCAGGATGCGCTGGCGTACCGCGGACTTGGTCACCGCCCGAAACGCCGCGCCGATCTCCTTCTCCCTGCCCTCGAAGGCTGCACCCAGCCGCTCCAGACAGCTGGCCTTGAGCTCGTCGAGTCGATCCTCCCGCTCCTTCTTGCCTGCGATGGTCAGCGCCTGCGCCAGCTCATCGCCCACCACATCCTGGACCGCCGCCATGACATCGGACTCATAGGCGAGGAAGGTGGGAAACTCCCGCACCGGCCTGCCCACTACCTGTGCCAGTTCCTGCTGGGCCTGGCACAGCGTGCGAATAAACGGCTTGGCGGCCTCCAGCCCGGCAGCCACTATCTCCTCGGTCGGAGCCTGCGCGCCGCCGGCCACCAGTTCGATGGTGGCCTCGGTAGCCTCGGCCTCCACCATCATGATCGCCACATCGCTGTCAGGATCGTCGCTGACCAGCCGCCCCGCGACGACCATGTCGAACACCGACCGCTTGATCTGCTCATGGGTCGGGAAGGCCACCCAGGTGCCGTCGATGAGGGAGATCCTGGCACCACCGACCGGGCCCGAAAATGGCAGGCCGGACAGCTGAGTGGATGCTGACGCGGCGTTGATCGCGAGGACGTCATAGGGGTCGGCCGGGTTGAGGCTCAGTACTGTGATGACGATCTGGACCTCGTTGCGCAGGCCCTCCACAAACGTTGGACGCAGCGGGCGGTCGATCAGCCGGCACGTGAGAATCGCGTCGGTCGACGGGCGACCCTCACGGCGGAAGAAGGAGCCGGGAATCCGTCCGGCCGCATACATCCGCTCCTCGACGTCGACGGTCAAGGGAAAGAAATCGAACTGGTCCTTGGGTTGCTTGGACACTGTGGTGGCGGACAGCAGCATCGTCTCGTCATCGAGATACGCGACGACGGATCCAGCGGCTTGGCGGGCCAACCGGCCGGATTCGAAACGCACAGTGCGGGTACCGAGGGTGCCGTTGTTCAGGATTGCGGTGGTCTCATGCACCGTGTCTGCGGAGGTGGTAAAGGCGTCAGTCAATTCGTCTCCTCCTCGCAACGCGGACCGCGGCGGTACCACCGGTACGGAAGCGAGGATGAGGCCGGTCTTCGATCGAAGCCCTCGGGAACATCATGGTGCTCCCGAGAACCACTACCGAGGACCGGCGAACGACGCTCCCGAGGACGGGTGGCGAGGCGGCTCGTGCGGCGATGTGTGGTTGTGTATCAGCAGCCTGGGTCAGCGGCCTAGGTCAACGGCGCAGGCCGAGGCGCTCGATCAGCGATCGGTAGCGCGCGATGTCGACCTTGGCGAGGTAGTTCAGCAGGTTGCGGCGGCGGCCGACCATCAGGAGCAGACCGCGCCGGGAGTGGTGATCGTGCTTATGCTGCTTGAGGTGCTCGGTCAGGTCGATGATGCGCTTGGTCAGCAGGGCCACCTGCGCCTCAGGGGAACCGGTATCTCCCCCACGCAGCCCATACTCGGCCAGGATCTCGCTCTTCTGTGCGGTGGACAGCGCCACGGGTCGATCTTCTCCTGTCATCTGCGTACCGTGCGGGCCCCGGGGATCGCACTGCGCTGTGCCTGACGGGACCGGACCTGAGGGGACCGGGGCATGGCCGAGCAAAGCGAAGCCGGGGGCAGTCATCTGCCGACGGCGCCGACCGCCACGGACCGCAGCCGGACCCGACCTGAGGTTACCAGCTCCCCATCGGCACCCGGCATCGCCCTACATTGCCCTACGAGCTAGTCGGTGGCCGGGCCGGCGCCAGAAGCGCGCCGAAACAGTCCAGCGAGCAGGGGAAACCGCTCCTGCAACAGGGCGGCAGCGGCAGCCAGCTCGGCCGGATCGGCCAACCTGCGCAATCCTGGAACAAGGACTTCGTCACTGTCTTCCTCGACGGGCAACGTGTCGCAGCTGACGGTAGGCCGGGAATCGCGCACCTCCTGCAGTGCGGCGCGGATCGCGGCCGGGTCACCGGATGCGACCTCAGGGGTGAGTACTCGGCGCTCCAACATCACCATTCGAGCCAGCACCGCTGGATTGCCGATCTTTGCGCGGCGCCCACTCATCAACTGGCTCAGCATCGGCGGGCTCAATCCCAACACGTCGGCCAGCTGCGCCTGGGAAACAGCGAAGGCGACCACGAGTCGCCGCACTCGATCGCCAAGCGGCTCCCCGTACCACTCCCGCTGCAGAGCAACGTTGCGGGTGACGGTGAGCTGCTCCTCCACCAGCCTCCCCTTTCCTGCGCTGTACCAGCACTAGGCCACTATCACCATCGCGAATTACCGGCATCCTGCCAGGCCGCAGCCGTTTGAGGGCGGCGATCGGCGAGTTGCTCACCTATCGAGGTCAAGCACCTCCCGAGTAGCTGCCACATCGTCTTGGATCTGGGACACAAGCTCGTCGGTGGTGTCGAAGCGCCACATGCCACGCAGCCGATCGACGAAGTCCAGCGCCACCTGCTCGCCGTAGAAGTCCTCGTCCACATCCAGGACGAACGCCTCCACCCGGCGTTCCCGTCCGGAAAAGGTCGGGTTGGTCCCAATCGACCCCGCTGCCGGCAGTTTCCGGCCACGGTGCACGAAGTAGCAGGCGTACACCCCGTCAGCGGGGATAGCGGTGTGCCGCGGGGTCGACAGGTTCGCCGTCGGGTAGCCCATGCTGCGGCCGCGCTGATCCCCGCGGACCACGATGCCCTCCACCCGGTGCGGGCGGCCCAAGGCGGTGGTAGCGGCCGCTACGTCGCCGGCGTCGATGCAGGAGCGGATGTAGGTGGACGAGAAGGTCAACCCACCGTGAGAAAGCAGATCCACACCCCCGGCGGTGAACCCGAACCGCTGTCCCAACGCCCGTAGCAGCTCGACATTGCCCAGCGCCTTGTGCCCGAAGGTGAAGTTTTCCCCCACCACCGCCTCGGCCACGTGCAGGCGCTCGACAAGTACCTCATGGACGAACTCATCGGCCGGCATCCGGGACAGTTCGAGGGTGAACGGCAGTACGAAAAACACGTCCACCCCAAGCTGTTCGACCAGCTCGGCCCGGCGGCGAAGGGTGGTGAGCTGGGCTGGGTGACTGCCGGGCCGGATCACCTCCGAGGGGTGCGGGTCGAAGGTCATCAACACGCAGGGCACACTCAATTCTCGGGCCCGCCGCACGGCCTGTCCGATCAGCTGGGCATGGCCGCGGTGCACCCCATCGAACACCCCGATGGTGACCACGCTGCGACCCCAACCGCTCGGGATGGCCTCTAGTCCCCGCCAGCGCTGCACAGACGATGAGGCTAACCGGTCTGAGGTGCCCGATCACCGCCCGTACCTATCCCCCTGCTGGACGCAGCACCAGGACGGGTTGGGCTTGCCCAGCGCGCTCGGCGAGCAACGCGACGACGTGTCCGTCGGAGTCGATCGCGGCATGCGTTCCGGCCAACCCGACCGCTGGCAATCCTGCGCCGTGCGCGAGTAGCCGGGCCTGGGTGGCGTCCACGGCGCGGTGCCGGAACGCGGCCGTCACCACCTCGTCCAGCTGCGCCGACAGGCTTGGTCTGGCCGCGAGATCGTCGAGCGTACGGGCCCCGCTCACATTGAAGGTACCCACCCGGGTGCGGCGCAGAGTGATGAGATGACCCCCGACTCCGAGCGCAGCGCCGAGGTCCCTGGCCAACGCTCGAACGTAGGTGCCGCCACTGCACTCCACCAGCACGTCGAGGTCGATCACCGCGGCACCGCGGCGCAGCCTGAGGAGCTCGAATCGGGACACGTTCACCAGTCGAGCAGCCAGCGACACCTGCTCGCCGGCCCGAGCCAGCGCGTAGGCTCGCCTGCCGCCGACCTTGACCGCACTCACCGAGCTAGGCACCTGTTCGATGGCACCGCTGAGATCCGCGATACCCGCAAGGA
>JALZCO010000359.1 GCA_030863015.1 Actinomycetota bacterium | reverse complement strand
GAACACGCTGGCCGATGATCTGGGTACCGCCGCGGCAGGACACCGTGCGCTGCACCCGGGTGGGCCGCTGGTTCAGCAGCGGAGCAGGCCCAACCATGCGAGCGCCTTGGAGGCGGGCGCGTTGGGTCGGGGTCAGGGTCAGCGCGATGGTGCGGTCAGCACTCTGTTGAGCACGACGTGGGCCAGGGTGGTCTTCAGGCGCAGGGTGATCCGCCGGCCAGCGAACTGTTGGCCGACGGAGTGGAATTTGCCGGCGATGGAGACCGTGCCGGTGGCGTTGACGGTGCGCTGGATCTCCACGGGTGCGCCGGTGCTGAGTTGGGTCCAAGACGGTCGGGCCGGCGGTGGTGGGCCGGCGGCGTGGGCGCCCTGGGTGCGCAGCTGGGCCAGGTCGATGGTGGTCAGCCGGGAGGGCAGGGTCTTGAGGTGCTGGCCGGCCAGGCTCAGGTGCACGGTGGTGGTGTCGATCCACAAGGTGAGCGTGCGCCCGGCCCCGCGGGGCCCAACCAGAACTGCTGGCCACCCCAAGATTCCCACTGGCCGGGCGTGTCACCCATCAACCGGAGTCAGACAGCGCCCGGTGGGGAACCGCTATCGGACGCCTCCGGCACCCAAGAGGGCGCTAGGGCGAGATGATCACCGCCGGATGGTCATGCCGCGGTTCATGCCCCAACAGTGGTAGGAGCTGCGGGGCGGCTCTGCGGTGAGGATTCAAGCTGTGGTGGTGCTCCTGCTGCGCTGGAGGGCGCGGTAGACCGTCGGGCGGCTGACCCCGAACAGGTCGGCGACCTCGGCGGTGCTGTGCTGCCCGGTGGCGATCAAGCTGACCAGATGAGCTTGCTGCCGTGCGTTGAGCTTGGGCCTGCGGCCGCGCAAGCGGCCCTTGGCTTTGGCGACCCTCATCCCCTCCTTGGTCCGCAGCCGGATGAGGTCGGCCTCGAACTCCGCGACCATTGCCAAGACGTTGAACAGCAACCTGCCCACCGCATCGTGGGGGTCATACACCGACCCGCCCACGCTGAGCCGGACATGCCGGGCGGTCAGTTCGTCGGCGATGGCCCGGGCATCTGGCAGGGACCGGGCCAGCCGGTCCAGCTTGGTCACCACCAGGGTGTCGCCGTCCCGGCACGCCGCGAGCGCTTCCCGCAGCCCCGGGCGCTCCCGGTTGGTGCCGGTCAGTCCGTGGTCGACGTAGATGCGGTTGGCCGGCACGCCCAGCCCGATCAGACCATCTCGCTGAGCGGTGAGATCCTGCTGGTCAGTCGAACAGCGCGCATAGCCAATAAGAAGCGCCGCCATGGCGCACCTCCCGAGACAATGGGTCGGCCCGCTACGGCGCAGCGGTCGCCGACAGCGACCGGGGCCGCCCCACCCCACTTCACCCCACGACCGTCGAGCCCAGAGCGGATCGCTCAACGGGAACGTTCGGATCAGCCAGCGATCCCTATCCGGACAACGGGGTCGCGCTGGCGGCGGCGAACGCGGAGATCGAGCGAGGGCGCGCCACGGTGGCCGAGCAGGCGGTGGCATTGCATCTGCACGCGGGAAAAGCGCGTTGGGACTGACCGCCGGCCTGGTCCCCTCGCGGGTGGATGAGCACGTCAAGGCCGGCCTGCTCGACCTGGTCGATCACGTTGTCGAGCACGGCTTGTCCAATACACCAACCCCGCCGTTTTCCGGCGAAAGCACCGGGCTAGCAAGTCCCCCAGCGGGCACAGACGCCCCGGTGGCATGCTCGATCGCGTGCCGCAGCTGTTGTGCCCGCTGGTGGTCGGACGGGACCTGGAGTTGGAGGAGCTTCGACGCGCTCTCGATCGCCTTGCCGAGGGCCACGGCGGCACGCTGGTGGTGGCAGGCGAAGCTGGGGTCGGAAAGTCGCGGCTGCTGCGGGAGATCGCGGCGGTAGCTGTCCGTAGGGGAGCTACGGTGCTGACCGGTCGGGCAGTGGAGCGCGGCAGTCCGCTCCCCTTCCGGCCGATCGCGGAGGCGCTGTTCTCTCACCTTCGCAGAGCGGGACCGCCACAGGTTTCAGAGCTGGCCCCATTTCGGCCAATCCTTGGTCGACTCGTCCCGGAGTGGCGCGTTCCTGGCGAGACCCCTGGGGAGGCGTCGCTGGTGGTCGTAGGCGAGGCGATGCTCCGGCTCCTCAGCGCCCTCGCCGGCAGTCATGGCTGTGTCCTTGTGCTCGAGGACCTGCATTGGGCGGACGCCGAGACGATCGAGGTGGTCGAGTATTTGGCCGACAACATCGGTGAGGCACCGATTCTCAGTTTGGTTTCCCTTCGCAGCGAGGAATCCGGCCCCGCCTTGTCCTGTGTGCACCGCCTGGTTGCCCGGCGCTCGGCATTGTTCGTGGAGCTTCGAAGGCTGGCTGACGAAGAGGTCGCCTTGATGACTGCGGCCTGTCTGCAGAGCTCGGTACTCCCTCGGGACCTGGCCGAGGTGGTAGCGGCGAGAGCCGATGGATTGCCGTTCCTGGTCGAGGAACTGCTGGCCGCCATGGTTCAGTCCGCCGAGCTCCAAAAGTCAACGGACGGTTGGGTCCTTGTCCGTCCCCGAGCGCGCAGCATTCCGGCCACATTCATCGACACGGTTCGACACCGCCTCCAAGCCACGCCGGGCGCAGGTGATGTGGTCAAGGCGGCGGCGTTGCTCGGTCGGAGCTTCGACTGGCGCTTGCTGGCCGATATGTGCGGCCAGGACGAAGGAACGGTCGTTTACCTCCTCCGCAGGGCGGTTGAGGCTCAGCTGCTAGCCGTCGAGGACACCGAGCCGGGCCCCCGTTTTCGGTTCCGCCATGCGCTGACCCGCGAGGCCATCCTGGCTGATCTCATTCCACCAGAACGAGTGGCCCTCGCCAGGCGCGGTCTCCATGCAGTCGAGACCGCCAACCCTGGTCTTCCGGGGGAGTGGTGTGAGCTTGCGGCCGAGCTGGCCGAAGCGGCTGGGGAGCCAACCAGAGCCGCTGAGCTACGCCTTGAATCGGGGCGACGAGCGTTTGGTCGCGGCGCGCTGGCCACCGCCGAAGCAACGCTGGGGCGAGCGCGACAACTGGTCGACCACAACCTCCAAGTCGCGGTCGAGATTGACGAGGCCCTCTGCGAGGTGCTGGCCGGAGCCGGCGACCCCGAACGGGTGGGTGAGATCGGCCAGCGGCTGTTGTCGGAGCTGGCCACCCTGGGTGCCCCGGCGCGGCGGCGGGCGCAGGCTCACGTGTGGTTGGCTCGGGCCGCCATCGTGTCCGCTGACTGGCCTCGAGCTCGGGATCAGCTTGATCACGCCCGCAGCCTCGCCACGTCCGAAGGCACGGTCGGTGACGAGCTTGAGGTTCTGGCCGCCCGAGTGGCGCTCGGCGAGGGCCAGTTCGATTTGGCGGTCAGGCTGGCTCGTGCGACGTTGGCCAGGGCGGAGGCCAGCGGCCGCCACGAGCTGGCCTACGAGGCGCTCGAGGTCGTTGGCCAACGCGAACGACACCGTGACCTGGCCTCAGCCGAGGAGGCGTTCACCACTGCCCTTGCGGTTGCTGAACAGCACCATCTCTCCCTCGAGCGCGTCCGGGCACTGCACGAGTTGGGCACGATCGACCTGATCGGCGGTGGTCCGGTTGACCGGCTGGCCCAAGCCCGTCAGGCGGCGCTTGGCGCCGGGGCGCTGGCCACGGCCGCCACTGTCAGCCTGCAGATGGCGGCGTGGTACGCCAACCATGCTGAGCCCTACCAGATGCTCGACGCCGCCCGTTCTTGCGCCCGCGAGGCAGGGCGGCTGCGGCTGCCTCTCGTCGGCGGGCTGGGCTTTGTGCTGCAGGGGGTGGCTTTCGCACTGTTGAATAAGCGTGCCGAGATGGAGGCGGCCATTGAGCAGGGTGTCACCGTCTCCAGCGGCCATCCCGAAGTTCGTGGGGTTGCCGCCTTGATGGCCCGGCCGCTGCTGTGGTTCGTCCGTGAGGAGCGCGCCCGGGCCTTGGCCGACCTCGACACTGGCATGGCGTTGTTGCGCGCGACGCCGGTCACCGCGCCAAACCGGGGGCTGTGGGCTCTGACCCACGCCCTCGACTGCCACGACGGAGAAGCGGCGGTGGCCGAGGTGGAGGCGTCCGGTCTCGCGGTGTACTGGCTGATCCGCGGCTGGATCGGTTACGCCCGGGCTGTTCTGCTGGGCCGACAACGGCGCGGCACCGCCGCGGAGGAGGCCTTCGCCCGGGCCGACGCTGATCTCGCCCCCTGCGACTGGTACCGCCACCACGCCCGCCGATTGGTCGCTGAGGCGGCCATCGTTGACGGTTGGGGCGACCCGGCCCGATGGCTGGGCGAAGCTCTGGCTTTCTTCGACCAAACCGGGCCACCGGCGGTCGCCTCCGCGTGCCGGTCGTTGCTCCGCCGGACGGGCGCCCCGGTGCCCCGGCACCGCCGACCGGCCGCCGATCTTCCGCCAGCTTTGGCCGCCACGGGCATCACCCCGAGAGAGTCCGAGGTGCTGGCACTCCTGGCCCAGGCCCGTTCCACCAAGGAGATCGCGGCGCGCCTGTATCTGTCTCCGAAGACCGTAGAGCGCCACATCGCCAACCTAGCCGCCAAGGTCGGCGTCGAGGGACGATCCGAGCTGGTCGCCTTCGCGGCCCGCCATCTCATGGGGGCCAGCTGAGCTAAAGATGGGGGTCGCCCCGATGCCGGGACCTGACCATCTCCCCATCATCGCCTCATCGTCTCGACGAAGGAGTGGCGCATGACCAACGTCCTGCCCAAGGCTGCCCACAAGGAAGACCTCACCGTCCGAGGGTTGCGCCAGAGCGACCTGCCCGCTGCGGATTCGATCCTGCGATCGGCGTTCGACACCTTCACCGGTGTGACTTCGTTGTTTGGGGACAAGGATTATGTCCACACCCGCTGGCTGGCTGACCCGAGTGGGGCCTTCGCCGCCGAGCGCGACGGGCGGCTGGTGGGGACGAACTTCGTGACCGGCTGGGGGACGGTCGGCTTCTTCGGTCCCCTCGCGGTGCGGCCCGAATTATGGGGCCAGGGGATCGCCAGCGGCCTGATGGAGGCCACCGTGTCCATATTCGAGCGATGGGGTATGACCCACGCCGGGCTGTTCACCTTTTCTCACAGCGCCAAGCACCACGGCCTCTACCAGAAGTTCGGCTTCTGGCCGCGCTTCCTGACCCCGGTAATGACCAAGCCGCTCTACACCCGAGGCCAGCCGCCCGAGGTCACCCGCTACACCGAGCTTCCCGAATCAGAGCGGGACCGAGTCCTCGAGGCCTGTCGGGAGCTGACCGCCACCGCGTACGAGGGCCTCGATCTACAGCGCGAGATCCGCGCTGTAGCAGATCAAGATCTTGGAGAGGTCCTCCTCGTCGATGACAGCTCGGGACTGGCCGCCATGGCCGTTTGCCACCTCGGGGCCGGGACCGAAGCCGGCAGCGGAACTTGCTACATAAAATTCGGTCTCGCCAGGCCCGGACCCGGCGCCGACACCCGTTTCGCCACGCTTCTTGACGCGTGCGAAGTCTTGGCGGTTGATCAAGGCGCTGATCATGTGGAGCTGGGCGTAAACGCCAGCCGCCACGAAGCCTACGCCGCCCTAGCAGCACGGGGCTACCGGGCTGGGCTCGTCGGGGTGAGCATGCACCAGGCCAACGACGAGGGTTACAGCCGCCCCGGCGTCTGGCTCATCGATGACTGGCGCTAATCCCGTTCCAGCAAGAAAGAGAAAGGAGCTGACATGTACATGCTGCGCGAGGTCTATCAAGCGGAGCGAGGAAAAGCACCCGAGATCGTGGCCGCCTTCAAGACCCTAGACCAGTGGTTCGAAAAGGCGGGATACGCGAACCGCCGCATCTACGTCGACTACACCGGGCCGATGGATACCGTCGTCTACCAGTGGGAGTTCGAGAACCTCGACCAGTACTTCGCGATGGAGCGCGGCACCTTCATCGAGCCCGACAAAGACACCCAAGCACTGATCGACGCTATGAACACCAACGCGAAGACGGGTACCAAGGAAATCTACGAGGTCATCCAGTAGCTGGTCGCGCCTGCGCGCTGAACTCGCGCCGGTGGCCCGGGCGGTGCATGTCGCCCACACCGCCTAGATCCGCCACCGGTTGGCGTCGACAGTGCGTGCCGGTTCCTCGAATCCGCTAGCGGCGGCTGGTTCGACCCGCAGGTTGTTTCGGTATTCGTGTCCCACCCATGCAGACGAGCTCGTCGCACGGCTAGTGCTCCGTGATTCTGTTGATCTTACTTCGAGTTGTTCTCGACGAGTTTCTTGATGTTGACCTGGACGAGGTCGACCTTGGCGAGGATTTCGTCGGCGGTGGCGGTCCAGGTGAACGGCTTGGGGTTGCTGTTCCAGTGGGCTATGTAGGCTTCACCCGGACACGCAAAGCTAGCGTGTCCGATAAGGAACGGCTAACGAACATTATTTGCGCCCGTTCAGGACGCCGATCTCAGGTTGATCATCCTGTCCGCTAAGGATCGCTAGCTGCGTGCGTGGCAGCCAGCCGCTGGCATCAGACTGGGGCGTATGGAAGACAAGCTGGTGGTTCGGCAGGCGGAATCGTCTGATGCCCCGGTGGTCGCTGCCATCTTTGCCCATTACGTGATCAACACCGTTGCTACCTTCGAGACTTGCCCGCCCACGCGAGAGGACTGGATTGACAAGCAGTATGCAGTCCGGAAAGCCGGCTTTCCTTTCCTCGTAGGGACGGTCGACGGGGAGGTCGTCGGCTACGCCTACGTGACTGGGTGGCGCGCTCAGGGCGCTTACCGCCACACCGTCGAGAACTCGATCTACTTGGCGCCTGGGCACCTCGGGCGAGGCCACGGACGTGCCCTGCTCGTTGAGCTCCTCGCCCAAGCCGGATTAGCGGGTGCCCGCCAGGTGATCGCCGTCATTGCGGACACCGGGAACCCCGCATCAGAGCGTCTGCACCACTTAACGGGCTTCGTCCGTGCCGGTCGGCTCACCAAGGTCGGGTTCAAGCACGGTCGATGGATCGATACCCTCCTCATGCAGCGAACTCTCGACTCGAGATTTCCTCGACAGCCGGACGAGCAACCACCACGGTCAGCGGCTATCGGGTGATCGCACGGGAACATCGGAAACAAACGGGCTACCGGCAGAGCGATCTGTTAGGAGATACGAGGCCACGCGGTGCGGATAGTAAGCGCATCAGCGCACCATGATCTTCCTCGAAGGGGGCTTGATCGAGTGATCAGCAGCATGGGGAAGCTGAACAGCGTGATGCGCGTCGAGCACCAGGAGGCTCAAACGGCGTTCCTCGAGCAGCTGGAGACCCTCCTGACGGTCTGCACCCACTTTGACGATGATCAGTTGCTGGCGGCGAGCCGATGTCGTGGCTGGACTGTGGGAGACGTGTTAGTGCATGTGCACCTGGGGCTGCAGGACATGCTGCTCGGTGTGGTGTGGCCTGTCGATGCCAATCCGGATACTGACGCTGCCAGCTATTGGTGCTCGACCGTGCCGACCAACGATCCACAGGCTGATCAGATCGCTAGAGTGCGTTTCGTACGTCTGTTGGGCGCCGCTTACCGCCGTCCGACCGGGCTCGTGGGCCATTTGCGGCCTACGGCTGAGGGGTTGGCCAGGGCGGTTTCAGCGCTTCGTGAGGGTGCGCTGCGATTTCAGGGGCACGTGTTATCGACGGGGGATTTCCTGGCGACGTGGGCTGTGGAGTTGACCGTTCACCATTTCGACCTCGGGCTCGAGCTAAAGATCGCCTCACC
>JALZCO010000356.1 GCA_030863015.1 Actinomycetota bacterium | reverse complement strand
TTCTACACCTACGCCGAGCAGGATTCGTCGAAGGTGGTGCCCGACGTGGCCACCCCAGCCGATGGTGAACACGGTATGCGGACCCGCCCGATCGGTCCGGTTGGCGTGGTTGGTACCGGGACGATGGCCACCGGTATCGTTGAGGTGCTGGCCAAAGGCGGGCACGACGTGATCGTTCGCGGTCGCAGCAACAGCCGGACCAGCGATGCGGTCGCGGCGGTCACGCGGTCGCTGGGCAAGGCCGTCAACCGCGGCAAACTCTCCGAGTCCGATCGGGACGCAGCACTGCAACGGATCTCCATGACCACCTCGCTGGAAGACTTCTCCCACGTCGACCTGGTGGTGGAGGCAGTAGCCGAGGAGCTGGAAGTCAAGCGCGGGATCTTCGCCACGCTGGACGAGGTGTGCAAGCCGGGCACGATCCTGGCCACAACCACGTCATCGCTGCCCGTGATCGAGTGCGCCGCGGCCACCTCACGCCCGGGTGATGTGGTCGGCCTGCACTTCTTCAACCCCGCCCCGGTGATGAAGCTCGTCGAGGTCGTGCAGACCGTCAGTACGTCGGGCGACGTGGCAGCAACCGCTCGTCAGTTCGCCCGTTCGTTGGGCAAGGTGCCGGTGACCTGCGGCGACCGCGCCGGGTTCATTGTCAACGCGTTGTTGTTCCCCTACCTCAATGACGCGGTGCGGATGCTGGAGGCGCACTACGCGTCGGTTGACGACATTGACACTGCGATGAAGGTCGGCGCCGCGCTACCGATGGGCCCGTTCGCGTTGCTTGATGTGGTCGGTCTGGATGTCTCGCTGGCTATCCAGCGCAGCCTCTACCAGGAATTCCGCGAGCCCGGGTTCGCCCCGGCCCCCTTGCTCGAGCAGCTGGTGACGGCTGGCCGGCTAGGCCGCAAGACCGGCAAGGGTTTCCGCGACTACTCGTGAGTGCGTAACAGTGTTCCAGCACTGGATCCCACTCACGAGGCTGTTAACCGCAGCAGCCCCCACCGCAGCACCCACCCATCGGAGCAGCAGCGCGTGCGGTCTGGCCGGAGCTGGCACCGGAGGGCGCTCCCACTGACAATGCGACGGTGGACAGCAGCCGGACGGTGTCGCCGTGCCCGGAGGGGCACTCGGCGGGCTCGCCCGACGCGGTCATCGGTCGATTCACCTCGAAGGTCGCCGAACACTCCCGGCACCGGAATTCATAGCGGGGCACGGTTGCAGCTTACCGCCGCTAACGTGAACTTTGTGCCTCGCCGCAACGTTGCTCGCCGCGATCGCCGCGCCGACCCAGCACCTCCAGTGGGCGGCCGGGGTTGGGCGCAGCCGCAGAGCGACGCCGATGGGCAGTGGCTGGTACGGACAGTGCCAGGTGAGCAGGCGGTCAAAAGTTACCGCTGCCCCGGCTGCGACCACGAGATCCGGCCCGGCACCGCGCACGTGGTGGCCTGGCCGGCGGGGGAGCAGGGATCATCGGCTGACCGGCGGCACTGGCACACCAGCTGCTGGACCGCCCGGCACCGTCGGGCGCCCACTCGAAGACACTGGTGAGGCGGAAGCCCGCTCACGGCGTGCCTGGGTGCCGGCGAGCACGGTGTCCTCCTCTGAAGCGGGCGCGAGCTGGTGGAAGGCGTCATCCAGCTTCGAGCGCACCGACTGCAGCTGCTCGATGAGTCGACGGCGCAGCGTGCGGAGTTGCTCCACCTGCCGGGTAGCCTCCTGCACCCTGGCGACAGCGGTCTGGTCAGCCTCGGTGACCAGGCGCCGAGCCACGTCGGTCGCCTCGTCGATGCGGCGCTGCGCCTCCGACTTGCTGCTCGCCTCCTCGTCGGCCATCGCACGCATCGCGTCGCGGCGGCGGGTTGACATGGTGATGTCAAAGTCCTCCTCGGCCTGCTGCCGACGGGCTCTCGACTCGGCGTCGCGCTGCTCGGCTCGCTGCTTGGCCTTTGCCAGGATGTCCTCGCCCCGGCGACGAGCGTCGGCGATGACCCGCTCGTGCTCGGCCTCCATCGCCGATCGCCGCCGCTGCGCTTCACCGATCATCTGTTCATAGCGGCCGCGCAGCTCGTCGGCCTCGCGCTCGGCGTTGGCCCTGGTTGCCGCCGCAACGGCAGTACCCTTCGCGGTGATCTCCGCGGCCTCGTCCTGAGCCTTGCGCAACATCCGAACCACGCGCTCGCTCATGCCCTCAACAGTGGTGGGCGGCGCGGCGAGCCGCTGCACCTGAACGCGTAAGTCATCGAGCTCGGCACGAGCCGCCTCCAACTGCCGGGCGAGCTGCCCAGCCTGCGCAGCGCCGGCATCCCGGTCCGCTGTCGCGATCTGCAGGTCGGCCTGCAGCTGCGCAAGCTGGTAGTCCACCTGGGCGCAGTCGTAACCGCGGCGCACGATGTCGAACGTAGATCTCATCGGAAGCAGATCACGGTCGTCGACTGAACCCATACCACCAGATTACTCGGGTACCGGTTACCGGAGATGAGCCGTTCCGGTCAGACGCCCCGGAAGCGGTTGATGTCGGCCAGATGCGCCTCGCGAAGCTCGGGATTACGTACGCCCAGGCCCTCTTCAGGGGCCAAGCACAGCACGCCGACCTTGCCTTGGTGAATGTTGCAGTGCACATCGTGGGCAGCCTGCCCGGTTTGATCCAGTGGATAAACCCGAGACAGCGTTGGATGAACCTTGGCTTTGGTGATCAGCCGGTTGGCCTCCCAGGCCTCGCGATAGTTGGCGAAATGCGAGCCGATAATCCGTTTGAGGTTCATCCAGAGGTAGCGGTTGTCGTAGGCGTGATTGTAGCCCGACGTCGAGGCGCAGCTGACGATCGTGCCGCCCCGCTTGGC
Organism: Actinomycetota bacterium; assembly: GCA_030863015.1. GTDB lineage: Bacteria > Actinomycetota > Actinomycetes > Mycobacteriales > Pseudonocardiaceae. The sequence goes on along the minus strand of JALZCO010000356.1, from coordinate 3,923 downwards.
GACGTAGACGCTGGCGCCGAAGGTCTCTCGTCCCGGGTGCTCGAACACGATGTCGGGATCATCACCGCCAGTGAGTTCGCGGATTCGCCCCCCGAAACGCTTCCACTCCTTCGGATCCTGGTTGTGCTCGTCCTTCCAGAACCGGTAGCCCTCGGCACTGCGGTCGATGACCAGCTCGGCGCCCATCCGCCGGCAGATCTCGGCCTTCTGGGTGCTGGAGACCACGCAGACCGGGGTGGCGCCGCCGCCCAGCGCCATCTGAGTGGCGTAGGAGCCCAACCCGCCCGAGGCGCCCCAGATGAGCACCGTGTCGCCTTGCTTCATGTCGGCGCCGTTACGGGAGACCAGCTGCCGGTAGGCGGTGGAGTTGACCAGTCCAGGGCTCGCGGCCTCTTCCCAGGTGAGATGGCCAGGCTTGGGCATCAGCTGGTTGGATTTGACCAACGCCAGCTCGGCAAGGCCGCCGAAGTTCGTCTCGAATCCCCAGATGCGCTGTTCCGGGTCGAGCATCGTGTCATTGTGGCCGTCCGGATGCTCCAGCTCGACGGACAGGCAGTGCGCGACCACCTCGTCGCCCGGTCTCCAGGTGTTCACCCCGGCCCCGGTGCGCAGCACCACGCCGGCCAGGTCGGACCCGACCACGTGGTAAGGCAGGTCATGCCGGGAAGCCAATGGGGAGGTGCGGCCGTAGCGCTTGAGAAACCCGAACGTGGGCAGCGGCTCAAAGATCGACGTCCACACAGTGTTGTAATTGATAGCGCTGGCCATGACGGCGACCAAGGCCTCGCCTGGCCCCAGTTCAGGGACCGGTACGTCGTCCACATGCAGGGATTGGCGTGGGTCCTTGTCTCGGCTGAGCAGTCCGGCGAACATGTCGGCCTCGTCCGCGTGGACCGTAATTCCCCGGTAGCTTTCCGGCACCGGCAGCGAGCCCATGGCATCGATGTCGCCGTTGAGGATGGCATCGAGAATCTTCTGCACGGTCGCCCCTTCCTTCGCGGGCTTCCCGCAAGAGGTAGCCGGCTACGCTGAGGTTACCGATTGATATATCAATCGCCACAGCTCCGACTGAGTGAGGGAGACCGCTCCGTCTACCGCCGTGGAGTCAAGAGTCCTCAACTGCGTGGTTCACGGTGGCGCCCCCTCGCAAATCTGCACAGCGACTAATGCTCGACTGCTGGCTCCACCAACTCGACCAGCACGCCACCCGCGTCTTTGGGATGAACAAAATTGATCTTTGAACCGGCGGTGCCGCGGCGGGCCGTCTCGTACAGCAGCCGCATGCCGGTGGCACGCAACGTCTGCGTGGCCGCTTCGATGTCGGTGACTCGGTAGGCCAGCTGCTGCAGCCCGGGGCCGTTGCGGTCCAGGAACTTGGCGATGGTGGAGGTCGGGCCTAGTGGGGCGAGCAGCTGCACCGCGGCGCCGGTGCCGGAGTCGCCGGAAGCGCGCAAAATGCCCTCGCGAACCCCCTGCTCCTCGTTGATCTCCTCGTGGACCAACTCCAGCCCGAACGCCATCCGGTAGAACTCGACGGCTGCGTCGAAATCGGCAACCGCGATGCCTACGTGGTCGATTGCCGTAACGAAGGTTCGGAGTTGCGCCATGGGGGCAGCCTACGTACGTCTGGCCGGAATGTGCTCGTCGTCATCACCGTGCGAAGACCATTCGCGGGTAAGGTCGAGACAACCCTGATCCGAACTGTGTCACACCGGAGGTCTGCGCCATGACCGGTTCCGTCATCGTGGCCGGAGCCCGCACCCCGATGGGGCGGTTGCTTGGGCAGCTCAAGGACTTCTCCGCCGCCCAGCTCGGCGGGTTTGCCATCAAGAGCGCACTGGAACGCGCCGGTGTGGCACCTGAGCAGGTGCAATACGTGATCATGGGGCAAGTGCTCACTGCGGGCGCCGGTCAGATACCTGCGCGCCAGGCGGCAGTCAACGCCGGCATCGGCATGGACGTACCGGCCCTGACGATCAACAAGGTGTGCCTGTCCGGGCTGAACGCGATCGCGATGGCAGACCAGCTGCTCCGGGCCGGCGAGTTCGACATCATCGTGGCGGGTGGGCAGGAGTCGATGACGCAGGCGCCGCACCTGCTTCCCAAGTCGCGTGCCGGATTCAAGTACGGCGACGTCACGATGATCGACCACATGGCCTATGACGGCCTGCACGACTCATTCGACCAGGTCTCGATGGGTGCCTCCACCGAGAAGCACAGCGCGCGTTACCAGCTGACCAGGGTTGAGCAGGACGAGTTCGCCGCACAGTCGCATCAGCGGGCCGGGCGGGCGATGGACAGCGGGCTGTTCGCCGAGGAGATCACTCCGATCACCGTGCCGCAGCGCAAGGGTGATCCCGTCGTGGTGTCGACCGACGAGGGCATCCGACCAGACACCACCGCCGAGGGGTTGAGCAAGCTGCGGCCCGCGTTCTCCGCTGATGGCACCATCACCGCCGGATCGTCGTCTCCGATCACAGATGGGGCCGCCGCGGTCGTGGTGATGAGCAAGGCCAAGGCAGCTGAGCTGGGCCTGACCTGGCTGGCCGAGATTGGCGCACACGGCATGGTGGCCGGCCCGGATGACTCCAGCCTGCATGAGCAGCCCGCTAATGCGGTGCTGGCGGCCTGTCGCAAGGAGGACATCGAGGTGAGCGATCTCGACATCGTCGAGATCAACGAGGCGTTCGCCGCGGTGGGTGTGGTGTCCACCCGCAAGCTGGGCATCGACCCGGCGCGGGTCAACCCCAATGGCGGGGCGATCGCGCTGGGCCATCCGATCGGTGCGTCCGGGGCGCGACTGGCCCTGCACCTGGCGATGGAGCTCAAGCGCCGTGGTGGCGGCGTGGGCGCGGCGTCACTGTGCGGTGGCGGCGGCCAGGGTGACGCGCTGATCCTGCGGGTTCCCAGCAACGAAGCAGCGTGAGTTCTCGTCGCCGGTTCGATCTTGACGACCTGGTCCTTCACGCCCGGCAAGGTCAGCCCCGGGCGGTTGCCCGGCTGATCTCGCTGATCGAGGACGCCGCCCCGCAGCTGCGCGACGCCGCGGCTGCGTTGGCTCCCTACACCGGGCGCGCCCAGATCGTCGGTATCACCGGGGCACCAGGGGTCGGCAAGTCGACCTCGGTCAACATGCTCGTCACTGCACTTCGGGGGGCCGGCAAAAAGGTCGGTGTACTCGCTGTTGACCCGTCCTCGCCGTTCTCCGGCGGGGCGCTGCTAGGTGACCGGGTGCGGATGCAGGATCACGCGCTCGACGGTGGGGTCTTCATCCGCTCGATGGCCACCCGCGGGCACCTGGGGGGCATCGCCTGGGCCACCCCGCAAGCGCTGCGGGTACTCGACGCCGCGGGGTGTGACGTGGTGCTCGTGGAGACCGTCGGAGTGGGCCAGTCCGAGGTGGAGGTCATCTCCCTGGCCGACACCACCGTGGTACTGCTGGCGCCCGGGATGGGTGACGGGATCCAGGCGGCCAAGGCGGGAATCCTCGAAGTCGCCGACGTCTTCGTGGTGAACAAGGCCGACCGGGACGGTGCCGACCAGACCATCCGGGACCTCAGGCACATGATCGCGTTGGGTCGCCGGGGGCTGCAAGGCCCCAGCTGGCGGCCGCCGATCGTCGCCACGGTGGCCACCAAGGCCGAGGGCGTCGACGATCTCGTCGTGGCGATCGAGGAACACCGGAACTGGATGATCGGGCATGGTGAGCTGGAAGCCCGCCGGCAGCGCCGCGCCGAGGCCGAGATCGAGGCCATTGCGCTGGTGTCACTGCGGGCGAAGTTCGGCGATGTCCAGCGCGGCAGTCTCCTGCCCGGGCTGGCCAAGCGCGTCGTCGTGGGCGAGTTGGACCCGTACCGGGCAGCCGATGAGCTGATCGCCGAACTCGGCGATCAGCTGTCGTGAGTGCGTAACAGTGTTATAAC
>JALZCO010000347.1 GCA_030863015.1 Actinomycetota bacterium | reverse complement strand
AAGGTGCTGGAAATCCAGCAGTACGCCCGAGAACCCATCTCGCTGGATCAGACCATCGGCGACGAGGGTGACTCCCAACTCGGCGACTTCATCGAAGACTCCGAAGCCGTGGTCGCCATCGACGCGGTCTCATTGACGCTGCTGCAGGACCAGCTGCAGTCCGTGCTGGCCACGCTGTCTGAACGCGAGGCCAATGTGGTGCGGCTACGGTTCGGGCTCACCGATGGCCAACCCCCGCACGCTGGGCGAGATCGGGCAGGTCTATGGGGTGACCCGCGAGCGGATCCGGCAGATCGAGTTCACGACGATGGCCAAACTGCGCCATGCCTCACGCTCTGGGGCGCTTCGCGGTTACCTCGACTAACCGGCCAGCTGGCGTACGGCACCATCGTCGCCCATCGCTGATGGGCAGGCGGATCCGCATCGGTTCCGCCTGCCCCAAGTGGGTGGTGATCAGTGCGAGGCTGCCCTACGCCCGGCGATGAGTCGGTAGATCCCCAGCAGGATGAGTGCTCCGAGGATCGCGACGATCCAGGTTTGCAGGTTCCAGAACGTCTGCAGTCCTATTCCGAAGATGCGGCTGCCGAGGAATCCGCCGATCAGGGCCCCGACGATGCCCAACAGCATGGTGACGAAGATGCCGCCGGGGTCATCACCCGGCATGATCAATTTGGCGATGGCTCCCGCGATCAGCCCTAGCACAATCCATCCGAGAACGCCCATGCCCCTTACTCCCTCCGTGTGCCTGGACGATCAGTGTGATCCCTTTCGGGACGCCTTGCACGCAAAGCCACACCGCGGCCGGGGTCAATGACCTGGATGGACCCGCCGCTCCGGCTACGGTCAGGGCTGCTGCTTGGTAGCAGCGGGTCAATCGGCGTCCAGACCGATCCCACCTGGGAACTTAGTCACGTGGTCGCGCGGCGGGTTCCGTCCCTGTCGGCGGTCCCGGCTTGTCCGGTCCGGCGGGGTGTGATTTGCATCATTGCGCGTGTGATTTGCCGCTGGCGGGGAAGCGGGAACCGGCAAAGCTGAACCGGGACCGTGGTGAGCGGACACGGTAGTAAACGCATTGGCTGACTGTGTTGTGCGCCGTTGCCGTGCCGGTTTGCGATGTGACAAGTGGGTGCGTTAAGGTGCGCAACACCCCTAAATGAGATCGAGGAAGTGGATTACCCATGGCGCAGAAAACCATAGTCACGCTGGTCGACGATCTGACTGGCGAGGCGGCCGAGAACATCAGCACAGTCGAGTTCGCGCTCGATGGCGTGACCTACGAGCTTGATCTGACTGATGAAAACAGCACGAAGCTACACGATGCGCTGTCCCCGTATGCCAAAGCAGGTCGAAAGATCGGTGGACGGCGTCGCAGCGGTCCACGCCCAGGCCGAGCCGTCAAAGGCACCGGCCCCAGCGCCGGCTACAACCGCGAGACACTGAAGTCGATCCGTGAGTGGGCCAAGAAAAACGGCTACAAGGTCAGCGACCGCGGCCGACTGCCCGCCGAGGTGGTGCAGGCCTGGCAAAGCGCCCAGGCAGCAACGCCCAAGGCATAGACTCCCGACCTGCCGTCGTGGCAGGCGGTGTTCTCGCTGGCGAGCAAGCAAACCCACTGGGGGAAATTGACGCTGCACCACCGGCGGCAGCCAGCAGCTCAGCCGGTGCAAAACCTCCTGCCTTCAGGCGCACCGAGTGAGGCCCGAACACCGCCGCCGGAACCAGCGTGTCGCGAAAGCGGTGTTTTCCGCAGTGACCCGCCCATTGCGGGCCAGCCCCACTGGCCGAGACATCTGCATTGATCCGCTCGCCACGCAATCCCGGAGTTGCCCGTGCCAGGACACCGCACAATGCCGTTAAGTTAGAGACTTGAGCTGGGCCGTTCGGGGTGTGGGACCGTGCTAGGAATAGCACGGCGTGTCGTGTGTGGAGAGATCAAGAGAATACGGATCCGCTGGATATTCTTTGTCTTGTGTCGAACGGTGCAGAGGTTTCTTCTCCGGTATCAGGTCGATTGACCGACCATATCGCGATCGGGGTTTGAGCGGCCTGATCCATCGGGACATCGTCGATGATGTCATCAACGAATGCCGGAAACGGGAGAAACGCTCACGATTGTTGCCAGCCCATGTGGTGGTGTACTACGTGCTGGCGTTGAACCTGTTCTTTGGTGAGGCCTACGAAGAAGTGATGCGCCAACTCGTCAACGGGTTACGATTTCTGGGGAACTGGCGAT
>JALZCO010000343.1 GCA_030863015.1 Actinomycetota bacterium | reverse complement strand
TTGAACTCCAGCGCGGCCTCGACCTTCTGCCGCAGAATCTTCTCGTCCAGCAGGTCCTGGGCTCGCACCCCGACCCGGGCCACCTTGTCCTGGTAGGCGGGTCCGATGCCACGCCCGGTGGTGCCGATCTTGGCTTTGCCCAGGTAACGCTCGGTGACCCGGTCGATCGCAACGTGATAGGGCATGATTAAGTGTGCGTCGGCTGAGATCAGCAGCCGGTCGGTGTCCACCTGGCGGGCTTGGAGGTCGGCCAGCTCGTCGAGCAGCACACCGGGGTCCACCACGACGCCGTTGCCGATGACGTTGGTCACACCCGGGGTGAGGATGCCCGACGGGATGAGGTGCAGCGCGAAGTCCTGTCCATCGGGCAGCACCACGGTATGGCCGGCATTGTTGCCACCCTGGTAGCGCACCACCCACTGGACCCGTTCGCCGAGCAGGTCGGTGACCTTGCCTTTGCCCTCGTCGCCCCACTGGGCGCCGATCAGCACGATCGCTGGCATGTGCTACTCCAACAGTGGGTTGGCCGCGCTGGTGCGCTCACCGAGCGTAGACCCAGGAGGTGTGAGGTAGTCGAAGCTGTCCTGCTGACCTGCGGATCCGCCCGCTGGCCCGGTGCTGAGGTGGTGACCGCAGTGCCAGCTCGTCCTGAACGCGAACAGCTCGACAAGGTGCTGACCGGATTGGGAGGCCGCCGCCTGGTGGTCTGCGGTACCGATGCTGACCTGGCCGCGGTGCTGCTTCGGCTGCTGCGCATCTCGTCACTGGGAGTGCCGGTGGGATACGTGCCGTCGTCGGCGACGTCGGCGGTGGCTCGGCTCTGGGGTCTGCCGGTGGCGCCACCCGCGGCAGCCGAGCTGGCGCTGCACGGCCGACCGGACCGGGTTCCTCTGGTGCGTGACGACACGGGTGGTGTGCTCGTCGGGCTCGGCGTGGTGCGGCCATTACAGGGGGTGGCCTACTGTGACGACAAGGTTGTGCTGCGCGGGCATGCCTCCCGGTTGGAGGTGACGCCGGACCGGCAACTCGGGTTGGTGGTCCGCGTGGTGCGGCGCGGACTGCTCGGACGGCAGGTGCACCAGACCGCTGGACGTGCCGTGCAGCTGGGTTGCCAACCGACCGGTGTGTGGCGTGACGGAGTGGCGGATCGGACTACTGACCGCTGGACCTGGTACCGGCACACCGAGGACTGGCAGCTGATCCGGATCCCGCGCTGACCCCTCTTCCGCGTGTCCGGCGCTCCTGCCCGATGTGTCCGGCCTTGCTGCCTGGTGTGTCGTGACCTTCTGTACGGTTGCTGGGTCGTCAGCCCAATCCGAGGGCATCGGCCGCGACTGGATCGCACTCGTCGAGGAGGTCCCGGCAACGCCGAGCCTCGTCGTCTTCGCCGATTTCGGCGGCAGCTCGCGCCAGCGCGGCAAGTGCTCGTAAGAAACCCCGGTTAGGGCGATGTGACCACGGCACTGGCCCGTGACCCTTCCAGCCCGCGCGGCGGAGGTGGTCCAGGCCGCGGTGGTAACCGGTGCGGGCGAAGGCGTAGCCGGCGACGGCGTCACCCTCATCGAGCGCCCGTTCGGCCAGCGCCGCCCAGGCGGCGGAGAACTCAGGGTGCGCGGCGGCCGCCGTCGCCGGGTCATTGGCCGCTGCCAGAGTCGCCTGGGCGTCGGGATGCTCGGGTAGCAACGTCGGATCGGGTCCCAGCAGGTTGCTGTGCACGCTCATCACTCCATCCTGCCGTGCTGCCGCGCCACCCGCCGACGGCGCCGCCCTCGGTGGGGTTGGTAGTCGTTAAGTGCAGCGGCGAGGGGGGTTGGTGGCTCTTGAAGAGCCCCTAACCGGCCAGGGTTCGCCCTACTGAGCGCAAATCCTCGCAGGCTTGCACAACGCGGGCGGCCATCGATTGCTCGGCCACCTTGAGGTAAGACCGAGGGTCGTAGACCTTCTTGTTGCCCACCTCGCCGTCGACCTTGAGCACACCGTCGTAATTGGTGAACATATGGGCGGCGATCGGACGAGTGAACGCGTACTGGGTGTCGGTATCGACGTTCATTTTGATCACCCCGTACGAGAGCGCCTGATGGATCTCCGCCAGCTGCGAGCCGGAGCCGCCATGGAATACCAGGTCCAGCGGTTTGGAGCCGGCGGGTAGGCCCAACCTGCGAGCGGCGGCCTCCTGGCCCATCTGCAGGATCTCCGGGCGGAGTCTCACGTTGCCCGGTTTGTACACGCCATGGACGTTGCCGAACGTGGCGGCCAGCAGGTAGCGGCCCTGCTCGCCGCCGCCCAGCGCATCGACGGTGTACTCGAAGTCCTCGGCTGTGGTGTAGAGCTTGTCGTTGATGTCGTTCGCGACACCGTCCTCCTCGCCGCCCACGACACCGATCTCCACCTCCAAAATGATCTTTGCTTTGGCGCAGCTTTCGAGCAACTCTGCAGCGATGGCGAGGTTGCGGTGCAACTCGGTGGCCGAGCCGTCCCACATATGGGACTGGAACAGCGGGTCACCGCCACGGGCCACCCGCTCCTGGGAGATCGCGATCAGCGGCCGGACGAAGGTGTCGAGCTTGTTCTCCGGGCAGTGGTCGGTGTGCAGCACGATGTTGATCGGATACCGCTTGGCCACCACGCTGGCGAACTCGGCCATCGCCACCGAGCCGACGACCATGTCCTTGACCTTGCTGCCGGAGGCGAACTCCGATCCGCCCGTGGACAACTGCACGATGCCGTCACTGCTGGCCTCGGCCAAGCCGCGCAGGGCCGCGTTCAGCGTCTCCGATGAGGTCACGTTGATTGCCGGATAGGCGAACTGATCCGCCTTCGCGCGGTCCAGCATCTCGCTGTAGACCTCGGGGGTCGCGATGGGCATGGTGACTGGCCTCCGGTACTCGCTGCTGTCGGCAAAGAGTTTAGGCGGCAGTATGGCGCACCCGAGAGGCGAGTGGATGGGCGCGGTGTCTGCCCGACGTGCCCCCAGTACGTTTCCGGTGTGGCCCCCGACGAACCGCTGGACCGCGCAACAGTGCAGCACTCGGTCGAGATGACCCTCGGTCACCTACGAGTCCTGGACGCCCTGCCCGAGACCTCAGCTGACGTCCGAGCTGACGGCGCTGTCGAGGCACCGCTGACCCTGGAGGATCTCTACCGCCAGCACCGGATGCGGCTGGTGCGGTTGGCGATCCTGCTGGTGGACGAACCGGCCACCGCAGAGGACGTCGTGCAGGAGGCTTTCACCGGGCTGCATCGGCACTGGGCGGGACTGCGCGACGAGGCCGCCGCGCTGGGTTATCTGCGCACTGCGGTAGTCAACGGATCGCGTTCGGTGCTGCGCCGTCGCAAGACCGCCCGCGGTTACGTCCCGCCACACCAGGCCAACGCACGCTCCGCGGAGTCGCTGGCGATGCTCACCACCGAGCACCACGCGGTGGTGGCAGCGCTGGGCCAGCTCCCGCCGAGGCAACGCGAGGTGCTGGTACTGCGTTACTACGGGGGGATGAGCGAAGCAGAGATCGCAACGGCCACCGGAGTCAGCCGCGGCACCGTGAAGTCCAGTGCCAGCCGCGCCCTGGACGCCTTAGAACGGATCTTGGAGCAACGGTGACTCGTGAGTGCGTAACAGTGTTATCACACTTAATGCCACTCACGAGGTCGCCGTGAACGGCGACCAGGTACCTCGGCAGCTGTCGGCGGCGTTGCGGGCCCAAGCCTGCGGACTGGGCACCGGGTCACCGGCCGGATCTGCGCCCGACGCCTCGCAAGTGCCCGCCATACGGACCGGTCACGCTGCTGCGCGGACCCGGCTGGGATTACCGGGTTGGGCGGTGCTCGCGGTGGCCGTGCTGCTGGGCGCGCTGGCAGGCGGGCTGGCCGGGGTGATCAGCATCTGGTGACGGCGGGCGCACCGCCGACCATGTCGGGGCTGGGCGGTACCGTGACGCGGTGACGTCCTCCCTTGCCGGCACGTCGCTGGCCCTTGGCCCCTCCTGGCTGGACCCCGACCAGTTGCTGCGGCTGCTGGGCCCTTACGTTCTGGTGGGCCTGTGCATCATCATCTTCGCCGAGTGCGGTCTGCTCATCGGCTTTTTCCTCCCCGGTGACTCACTGCTGTTCACCGCGGGGCTGTTCGTCGCCAACGGCATCATCGGCGCCCCGATCTGGCTGGTATGCCTGCTGCTGACGGTGTGTGCCGTGGTGGGCAACGTCGTCGGCTACTTCATCGGCTTCAAGGTCGGCCCAGCGCTGTTCAACCGGTCGGATTCAAGGCTGTTCAAGCGTGAGTACGTGGACAAGACGCACGCGTTCTTCGTCAAGTACGGGCCGCGGGCCATCGTGCTGGGCCGTTTCGTGCCTATCGTGCGGACTTTCATCACCGCGATCGCGGGGGTGGGCCGGATGGATCCCCGCAGTTACTTCACCTACTCGGTGATCGGTGGCGTCGCCTGGGCCACCGGGGTCACCCTGCTCGGCTTCTGGCTGGGCCAGATCACGTTTGTCAAGGAGAACGTGGAACTGATCCTGATCGGCATCGTGATGCTCTCGATCCTGCCGATCATCGTTGAGGCCGCCAAGGTCCGCAGGCACAACCGGCGGACGGCGGACACCGGGCGGTGAACCCCGTTCGTCCCGGAAACGGTGGCCAGCGGCCGGGTGCCGCGGCTAGGGTGGCCGGAACTGGTGAAGACCCTCGCGGCGCCCCGCTTGACGGTCACTTCGCAGCCGGGCTGCGGCGCAACTACCCGCGCAGCGCAGCTATCACGATCGAGTAGGCGAGATGGTGCGGATGCCACGTTACGACGCCTCGGTGAGCCCTGCGGGGCACCGACCCCGTCGTAGTATCCGGCTGATCGCGGCCGGAGCCGTGCTGGGCGCACTCGGGGCGCTGGTGGCGGCCGCAGCACCGACGAGATCCGGCGTCCTGCTTACCGTCATCGCGCCAGATCCCGTCACCTCAGCCGCCGCGCAGCCGCTACGCGCGTCGGCACACACCTGCTTGACCTGGCAGAAGCCGGACGCCGCCGACGCGAGCCAGGTGAGCTGCCAGCAACCGCACCTGTTCGAGGTCACCGGGACACTGGAGCTGACCGACTTCGACGCCGACGCCGCCTATCCGGACGCGGCGCGCTGGGAGCAGCTGGTGACCGAGCTCTGTAGCCAGCGCACCACCCAGGCCCTAGCCGACCAATTCGATCCCTTCGGTCGTTTCACCGTGGGAGCGATCAAACCCAGCGAGGCCGGTTGGCTCAGTGGGGACCGGACGCTGCGTTGCGGGGTGCAGACCACCGGCCGTACCGGGACGCTGTTCGCCACCACCGGCAGTGTGCTGCAGCAGGACCAGTCCGACGTGCATCCACCGGGCACCTGCCTGGGTAACGACGGCAAAGCCGTGGGTGACCCGGTTGATTGCGCGGATCCCCATGCGGTGGAGCTGGTCGGCGTGGTCGACCTCAAGGGTGCCTTCCCCGACGGATACCCCGACGAAGCTGCCCAGGACCGGGAGCTGAACAAGGAGTGCACCCGGCTGGCGAAAGACTTCGCCGGCGGCTCCGACGTGGCGGCGAGCAAGGGACTCACACTGTTCTGGGCGACTCTGCGCGCGGAAAGCTGGCGGGCCGGTAGCACCCGGGTGGACTGCCGGCTCGGTGCCTTCCTGCCGGACCGTTCCGGCTTCGCCCCGGTCACCGGCAGCGTGAAAGGCGATGTCAAGGTCGGCAAGGAACCTGCCCCAGCCGCTCCGAGGAAACCGGGACCGGTTCCCGTGGCGGCGCCTCCCGCGGATCCGACCGGTGCTGCGGGCCCCCCGCCGCCCTGATGGGCACCTGGTGCAGCGCCGACAGGTTCGACGAACTTGTCGCTGAGGCTCTCGACCTCATCCCGGCCGAGCTCGCCGAGGCGATGGACAACGTGGTGGTGCTGGTAGAGCCCAGGAACCCAGACGATCCGGGATTGCTCGGGCTCTACGAGGGGGTCGCGCTCACCATGCGGGACTCCTACTACGGCGGGGTACTTCCCGACCGGATCACCATTTACCGCGACGCCCTGCTCGATATCTGCAGCGACGAGCAGGAATTGGTGGATGAGGTCGCAGTGACCGTGGTGCACGAGATTGCGCATCATTTCGGGATTTCCGAGCACCGGTTGCACGAACTCGGCTGGGGCTAGGCGCAACCGATACCGTCTGTGACGTGTTCGATGGTCCTGGCTCGGTGGGGACCACCGCCGCGGTGGACGTAAGCCGAAGCGACGCCGAGCCGGTCATCGCCCAGGACGAGGAGCGCCCTGCCCGCCGGCTCACCGGTCCGGTCGCCGCCCGAATCACCGCGATCAGCGCGCTCATCGCGGTGTTCGTGCTGTACCAGGTGTTCTGGCCGCTGCCCCAGGGCAACCAGTTCACACTCATCCTGTTCCTGGCCGCGACGCTGCCGCTGGTGTTCCTGTGCTACCGCTCGTGCACCCGGGCGGACACCAGCGTCAGCCGGCGCGGGCACTCAGGCCGGGACAACCCCACCATCGCCGACTACGTGCTCGCGGCGTTGGCGGTCGCGGTCTGCCTCTATCCAGTGGTCCCGGTGCCGCTGGGGACCGGCGGTGGCGGCTTCGATGCGTTTCTCGACCGCCAGGGCATCCTGGCCGTACCGGACGTGCTGGCCGGCGGGGTGTTGCTGCTGCTGGTGCTGGAGGCCTGCCGCCGGACGACCGGTTGGGTGCTGCCCGCCGTCTGCCTGCTGTTCGTGGCCTACTCCTACTACGGCGGGCGCGTACCGCAGAACTGGTCGATCGCACACCAGGGACTGAATTTCGACGAGATCATCAACGCGCTGTACAACGACGCGTCGGGCTTCTACGGGGTGCCGCTGGACGTGGCAGCGAGCTACATCGTGCTGTTCGCGATCTACGCCGCGCTGCTGGACCTTTCCGGCGCCGGCCGGTTTTTCATCGAACTGTCGCTGGCGGCGTTCGGTCGCTCCCGCACTGCACCGGGCCGCACTGTCGCACTGTCCGGGTTCCTGCTGGGCACGGTGTCCGGCTCGGGAGCGGCGACCACGGTCAGCCTCGGATCGGTGACCTGGCCGATCCTGCGCCGCGCCGGTTACCCGGCCGAGTACGCCGGCGGGATGCTGGCCGCGGCGGGCATCGGCGCGATCCTCTCGCCGCCTACGCTCGGCGCCGCCGCGTTCATCATCGCCGAGTACCTGCAGGTGTCTTACCTGCAGGTACTGCTGTGGGCGATCATCCCGACACTGCTGTACTACTTGGGCATCCTGCTCGCCGTCGAAATAGATGCCCGGCGCATGGGGGCCACGGCGGTCGACGTGGCGACCGGGTCGCCCTGGCGGCTGCTTGGTCGCTTCGGTTACCACTTCATCTCGCTGGGCGTGATCGTGCTGTTCCTCGCGCTGGACATTCCGCCGTTCACCGCTGTGGTTTATGCGTGCGGTGTGCAGCTCGTGCTGTCCTTCCTGGACCGTCACCACGCGCTCACGCCGCGCCGGCTCTATGCCGCGCTGGCCACCGGGGTGCGCAGCGTGCTGCCGGTGATCGCGGTGTGCGCCGCGGCCGGGATCATCACCTCCACCATCGCCAAGACCGGCCTCGGGCTGCAGCTGTCCTCGATCCTGGTCAGCGCCGCGCGCGCGCTCACGAACAATCCCACCGGCACGCTGATCGCCACCGCGGTGCTCGCCGCGGTGGCTGTCGCCCTGCTCGGGCTCGCGGTTCCGGTGACCGCATCGTTCATCATCGCCTGGGTGATCATCGGTCCAGCGCTGATGGGCCTGGGGGTGGCGGCGCCCGAGGCGGCGATGTTCCTGTTCTATTTCGCCGTGCTCTCCGAGGTCACCCCGCCCACCGCGCTGGCCGCCGTTGCGGCGTCAGCGATCACCGGTGGCCGGGTGATGGCGACCATGGGACAGGCCGCCAAGTACGCGCTGCCCGCATTCCTGGTGCCGTTCGCCTTCGTGCTCACCGGCAATGGCGCTGCACTGCTGACGCTCGGTTCAGCATGGACGATCCTGTGGACAGTGGTGACGTCGGCAGTGGCGGTGGCCGCGCTGGCGGTGGCCACCGGTGGCTGGCTGGTCCGCCGGGCAGGGCGGCCCGAGCGCGCCCTGTGCCTGGTGGCTGCATTGTTGCTGCTCTACTTGGAGCCAGCCGCGATCGCGGCCGGAGGCGGACTGCTGGCCGCTGCCGTCGTGATCCACCTGCTGACACCGCGTGGAGGTAATGGATGACGCTGCACCGATCTGCGAGGGCGTTGCTCGTCGTTGCTCTGACCGTCATCAGCCTGGTGGCCTGCGGTGGTCGCCAGCAGACTGCCACTGCAGGTGACGGAACCGGCTGCGAGATCACCGAGCAACGCCGGATCGCCATCGCCACCGGCAACACCGGGGGCGTCTACTACGTGCTCGGCGGTGGCTTGGCCGAAGCGGTGAGCGCTGCCACCGGCGGCAACCTCAAGGCCACTGCCGCCGAGACCGGAGCCTCGGTGCAGAACATCCAGCAGCTCGTCGCGGGCAACTACCAGGTGGCGTTCTCGTTAGCCGATACCGCTGCCGATGCGGTCAACGGCACCGGGGCCTTCGCGGGCAGCCCGCAGCCGATCAACGCACTGGCCCGGCTCTACCCCAACTTCACCCAGGTCTTGGTCCGCGCCGACGCCGGCATCACCACGCTGGCCGATCTGCGCGGCAAGCGGGTGTCGACCGGGTCACCGAAATCCGGCACCGAAGTGATCGCCAACCGGATGCTGCAGACCGCTGGCCTGAACCCGGAGACGGATCTCGCTGCCCAGCGGCTCGACATTGGTACCAGCGTGGACGGGATGAAGGACGGCACGATCGACGCCATGTTCTTCTCCGGTGGGCTGCCGACACCCAACATCACCGACCTGTTCACCAGCCTCGGTGACCAGGTGCGGTTGCTGGACACATCACCCGTACTGCAAGCATTGCGCGGGATCAACCCGGTTTACGACGTCGCCACGATCCCAGGCTCCACCTACCCGGGTGCGATCGACACCCCGACCATCGTGGTGCCCAACCTGTTGGTCGTCCCGGAAAGCCTGGACGGCGCCACCGCCTGCGTGCTGACCAAGACCCTCTTCGAGCGCAAGGCCGGCCTCGTCGCGATCAACCCGGCCGCCCAGGACATCACCCTGCAGCAGGCCCGCAGCACCGGCCCGGTGCCCCTGCATCCCGGCGCCACGAAGGCACTCGACACCCTCGGCGCGCCTTAATCCCGGCGTGTCCGTCTGTGGTGCACGCGGTGTACGTCATCTGTGCACAGTGCCTAGCACCGAGCGCATGACGTCACACCAACTCGATGCCGTCCCAGCGCAGGCAACGCCAGCCGTCACCGTCGGCCTCCAGCAGCACGGTGGCGGCGTTGGGCAGGTAACGCGGTTCGGCGAACGCCCCCTCGACGTTGCTCGCCAGCGCCACGATGGCCAGTCGAGTTGCGGCGCCGTGGCTGACCAGCACTGCGGTGCCGCGAGGATGCATCGCGCGGATCGTCGCGACGTCGGTGAGGTACCGGTTCAGCACCTGGCTGCCCGACTCGCCGCCAGGCGGCGCCGCCTGCAGGTCGCCGCAGTGCCAGGCGCGGTACACCTGGTGCAGCGCGCGATGGTCCTCTGGTAACTGCCGTCCTTCCAAATCCCCGATGGCTACCTCGTGTACGCCACCAAGGACCTGTGCAGTCAAACCGTGCCGTGCCGCGATCGGCTTCGCGGTCTGCTGGGCGCGCAATGCTTGGCTGGCATACACCGCCACCACGGGCTCAACGGCCAGCCGATCCGCCAGCTCGGTGGCTTGCTGGTGACCCTCCTCGGTCAGCGGGTGTCCCGGCAGGCGGGTGTCCAGAATGCCTTCCGCGTTGGCCGTGGTCTGCCCGTGCCGGACCAGCACCAGCCGCAGCGCTGCCATCACTTCGCCTTAAACGTCACGCACTGTGTCCGGCGCGCACCGCGGTGAGCCACTCCCGGGCGGCGGTGAACCCGGCCGGATCCGGCCCGCGGCGCGGTGCACCGGTTCGGGGGTAGGAGCCCAGGAAGCGGACCCAGGTGCATCGCCGGTACAGCTCTGCCAGCGCATCCCCGACCGCGGCCTCGGCAATGTGGCCTTCACAATCCAGAAAGAAGCGGTACTGCCCCAGCTTGCACTTCATCGGCCGCGACTCGATCCGGGTGAGGTTGATCCCCCGCAAGGCGAACTCAGCGAGCACCTCGAGCAGCGCACCGGGCCGGTCGGCGGTCACCGCGACCAGAGAGGTGCGGTCCACGCCAGTGGGTGGCGCTACCGCGCCTGGGTGGCATACCAGCAGGAAGCGGGTCTGGGCATCGTCCTGGTCGTGTACTCCGCTGGCGAGCTCGGCCAGCGGATAGTGTCGCATCGCGGCCGGGGCACAGACCGCGGCGTCGGCTTGGCCTTCCAGCACCGCCACGGCCGCCGCTGAGGTGGAGGGAGTCAGCACCGTCGTTGCTGCAGGCAGGTGCGCGCCGATCCAACCGCGGACCTGCGCCGCGGCGTGCGGGTGGGTAGCCACGGTGTGCACGTCTGCCGCGGTGGTACCGGGACGCACCAGCACGCTGAACCGGATCGGCAACACGGTTTCAGCCACCGCCAGTACCGGCGGACCCTCGGCCATCACATCGAGAGTGGCCGGCACGGAACCCTCCACCGAGTTCTCCACCGGCACGCAAGCAGCGTCCACCTCTCCGGCTCGCAACGCGGCAATCGCCGCGTGCACCGACACCGCAGAACGCAACTCGTCGCTCGGGGCCAGGACGTAAGCGGCCTGCTCGGCGAAAGTGCCTTCGGGTCCGAGGTAGGAGGTGACGGCCATGCCGCGAGCCTACGAGGTACTGAAAGCCGGACACACCGTGCACTCGGGCGGACATACCGAGCACTCCAAGCGGACACACCGGGCACCGGTGCGGACACGCCGGCAGGGGGTTAGTTCTGGGACGCTTGCCGGGGCGTGGGGTTGGGGAGCAGACCCAAGCGGATCAGGTCGGACACCGGCTCGGTCAGCGACACCGACCCGTAGCAAGCGAACACGTCGCGCACCACCCGCGAGCAGTCCTCGGACAGCGCGCCGGCCTCGGCGGCCAACGCCGCCGCGTCGGTACACCGCAGCGCTTCATGCACGCTGCCGCCGCATACCGTGCGGGCAGTGCCGACGAGCATGTTGAGCAACCCATGGTGGGTCAACCCGGTGCAGTCGTCGTAATGGCGGACCGCGTGGTCCAGTCCGGCGGTGGCCTTGAAAGGTTGGCCGGTGCCGGTGGCGATGGCCAGGAAATCAGCGACTTCGTCGACGGTGGGAAACGACTCCTCGGACTTGCCGCCGC
>JALZCO010000334.1 GCA_030863015.1 Actinomycetota bacterium | reverse complement strand
GCCGATGCGGTTCAGGTCGAGCCGCGCTGTCCGGAGGGCCGGTGGACGGTGATGTCCTGGGTAGCGGAGGCCACGGTGATGGAGTGCTCAGCAAAGCGGTCCAGGACCCGTCGCGTGACCTCGTCCTTGACCGCGCGAGCGCTGCGGACGGGGACGACGAACCGCGCGGTCAGTTCCACCCAGTTGTCAGTAGCGCGGATGAACACGCGCGGCTCAACCTCGGCCCGGCCGACCGGGTAGCGCCGGCGCACCTGCTCGATGGCCTGCTGGGCGTCTGCGGAGGAGGAGGCATGCTCGGCTTCCTCACGCAGGATCTGCTCGGCGCGCTGCCAGTCGTCGTCGTAGGGCACCGGGATGGTGAGTTCCTCCCACAGGTAGTCAAAGGTCGCGCTGCTGTTGTACACCGGCTCGCTGAATATCGCCTTGTTCGAAATCGATACCACCCGGCCCGTGTACTGCCGCCCGCGGATCCAGGAGTCGTCCTCCTGCCTTGACCCGATTTCCAGGACCTTGGTGCGCAGCGGGGACAGGTCCAGCACGTCGCCGCGCACACCGCCCATCTGGATCCGGTCACCGACGCGGAAGTGCCGACCGGTGAGGATGCTGACCCAGCCAGCCAGCGCGCCGATGACCTCTTGCATCGCGAACGCCAGACCGGCCGTGGCAAGGCCGAGGACGACGGCGATTCGACCGGCGAAGGGCTGCCACAACAAAGCCAGCGCGAACAGCAGCATAACGACGACCACTGCGCGGACGGCCTTGCGCAGGTAGTAGCGCGTATACGGGTCATCGGCCCGGCGGCCGACCAGCCATCCGGCAGCCGCGGCCACCAGAAACGCCACGACGAGTAGGAGCGCCGTGGTGACCAGCCGCCCGAGCACACTTGTGTTGTCGCGCAGCAGTTCAAGCAACCCACTCACTTCTGCACCCTTGTCAGATCGGTTATGTTGATTGGCCGCCGATGCACCGGTGGCGCACCGCTGCCGCACACCCGCGGTGAGAATTGCCGTGACCGGCAGCACCACGGATGCCCCTGCGCCCGGTTGCCGTCGGACAGCTCAGCTTCGGCGTGGATAGGAACCGGTTTCGTCGACGTATCGGTGCTGCGCGACTGCTCGGCCAGATCACTGCCGGCGCAGGCGGCCACCGAGAATCCCGCCGATCACTGCCAGCAGAAGACCCACTAGCAGCGACCAAAAGGTTGTCCACATCGTCGACGCGATGGTAAATCGACCACCCGCACCGGGGTACCAGCCGAGCGTGGTGGCACCCTCCTCGACACCCGCGCGCAGTTTCGATGTCAGATTGACTCCACCCGGGATGGCCGTCGTCAAGGACAGCAGGAAGAGCAGACCCCAGGCGGTCGCTCCATTGATGAGGCCTGCCAACGCCCCACGTACCCCAGCGATCGCTCCGGCGATCAGGCCTGCCAGCAGCAAGGAGACGGCTGCGGAACCACCCAGGAGCCAGGCCAGATTGTTACTGACCCAGGCGTTGCCGGCGCTGTATTCGATAGCCCACCAAAGCGCGTTAAGCAGAGCGAAGATCCCGAGCCCGATCACCACCCCGGCGATCACTGCTGTCCAACGCACCACGTCCGGAGCGCGGGTGGTGATGGTGTGGGTGTCTTGCTGGGGACGGGTTTCCGTGGAAGCCATATCCGCTCCATCCTTCGTTCAGTTGGAATAAATGGATACCCGACGCCTGGGCCCTACAAACCGTCAGCAGATCCGATCAAGCAGCGATCACGCTGCAGCTGCGCCGATGTTATCGCGAGTCTGTACTGCCTTTTGACCGCGCGGAAGCCGGGTGATGCTTGCAGCAAGCCAAGCATCACCCGGATGACTTGCACCGGGCCGCGTTAGCGTCGTCGGTGCCGCGGCGGGGATGGGAGCTGGTGTGCACTGCCGCGGCAGTCGCGGATTCCGAGCCGGAAGGACGTGCGCGGTCGTCAGCCAGTCGGACGGTCATGTGGTATCGCTATCGAACTCCGATACCGCCACATCGCGCCACTACAGCCCGCTAGCGGAATGGGTTTTTGAAAGACGACGCGGTAAGCAGTGAGTGTCACGCACAAGCCGTTGGATTCGTCCGGTCGTACGCCCCCACGGGGCACAAGATTCAATGGCCGAATCGACGCCATCAGGTTGTGCTTCGAGCCGATGTAGGCGCTTGCCCATATGAGGTCTCATGCGTGATCGCTTCGATTGCGATCTCACAGAGCCGCGCGGCGAAGACTACTTCGCCAGCTCTGATGCGGCCTCGATGAGCATGGGCATGGGCCAAGCCCGGACGTGGTGCCGACAACTTCCACCCACGCCCGGCGGTGTCTTTCACCTTGTCGCCGCAGCCAAGACACGGCGCGCGGCGCCACTCAGGCTTGAGTGGTGGGTGCTCCACGACCGTCATGTCACGATTGTCCCGCAGATCTCAACCACGGTGAGCGCAGAGCCACCTCGCGAGACGCTGTCATGTCGCTGACCGCGAGCCAGATGTGCGCTCGTAGCCGATGAGCTACCGCACGCTACCGTTCGGCCCTGAACTGAGTGGGGC
>JALZCO010000326.1 GCA_030863015.1 Actinomycetota bacterium | reverse complement strand
TTATCCGCCCACGCGAACGTGGTAGCCCGGGTGCCGGCCTTGTACCGGGACGTGCCGAGGACCATGTCGTTCTCGGTTTGGCCCATGACTTTGAGGCAGAACCGGGTCGCCACGTTCGCGCTGATCCCAGTCGGAAGGCTCTTGGCGTCGGGGCGCTGGGTGGCGAGGAAGATGCTGATCCCGACTGCGGGGCCGCGTTTCACGAGGTCGGTGCATTTCTCGTTCAGCTCCGCGCCGTGCTCCGGGTGCTCGAACCACACCTGGCATTCGTCCACGCCGATCACGATGGGATGCAGCCCGAGGGAGCGTTTCCCGGCGAGTTCGGGGGTGACTTTCGACTCCGGGCACAGGTCTCTCGGCAGGCCGCGGATCACCTTCGTGCGCCGCCGCAGATCCGCCCGCAACGCCCGCAGGTCCGCGACCGCGTACTCAATGTCCTCCGGCTCATCCCCCGCCGCGTAGCGGTGCGCCACGCATTCCAGCGCCGCCAAGTCCCCAGTGCCCTTGTTGTCAAAGGCATGCAGCTCGGCCCGCGGATCGTAGCTGTTCAGCTGGTGCTGGTGTGACTCGTGCGTCTGATGTGGCCTGGCTCGGCGTGTCGGCTTGATCTTCGCTGGGGTTCGGGCAGGCTGGCGCGGTGCCCGATGCCCCAACCTATAAGCAGCTGTTGGCTCTGGTGGGTGAGCTCTCGGATCGAGTGGCCGAGCAGGACCGGGTGATCGCGGAGCAGGCGGATCGGATCGCGGAGCTGGAACGTCGTCTGGGGGCGGATTCGTCGAACTCCTCGCGGCCACCGTCGGCGGATGCGCCGTGGGACAAGACGCGAGTGAAGCGGCGGTCCTCGCGGACTCGGTCGGGGCGGAACCCGGGCAAGCAGCCCGGGGCGGTGTCGGCGTCGCGGTCGCTGGTCGAGGATCCGGATCGGGTGGTGGTGATCGAGCCGGAGCACTGCGGGGGGTGCGCACAGTCGCTGGCTGAGGCCGCCGAATCCGGCCGGGAGCGGCGTCAGGTGGTGGATGTGGCACCGGTGCCGGAGCCGGAGATCACCGAGTACCAGCGGGTATCGAAGAGCTGCCCGTGCTGCGGGCAGATCACCACCCCCGGCTGGGATGAGACCGGTGATGAGTGCGCCGAGGTCGTCTCCTCTGCGGGGTCGCCGGTGCGGATCGGTCCGGAGGCTCTGGCCCGGGCGGCCCTGTTGACCTGCGGGCACTGCCTGCCGGTGGGGCGGTCCCGGGCCCTGCTGGCGGCGTTGACCGGGATCGATGTCTCGACCGGGTTCCTGGCCGGGATCCGGGGCCGCGCGGCCCGGAAACTGGAGCGGGCCTTCCTGCCGTACCTGCGCGAGCTGCTCGCCAGTGCGCCGGTATTACACGCCGATGAGACCACCGGCCGCGCTGCTGGCTCCCTGTCCTATGTGCACGTCGCCTGCACCGAGTATCTGACCGTGATGCATGTCGGGGGCCGCAGCGGCGACGACATCGACGCCGGCGGTGTGCTGCCTGAGTTCACCGGAGTCCTGGTCCGCGACGGCTACACCGGCTACGCCCACCTGCCCGCCGTGCACGCTTGGTGCGGGGCTCATTTGCTCCGCGATCTGCGCTCGCTCTCCGACACCGACCCCAACGCCCAACTCTGGGCACGTGCCATGGCCGACACTCTGCTCGAGGCCCACCACGCCGCCGACCAGGCCCGCGCCCGCGGCGCCGAGGCCCTCGACGAGGCGGTGCTGGCCCGCATCCGCAACCACTACCACGGTGCGCTCGCGCGCGGACGGGCCGACAACCAAGGCAAGCGTGGCGCCCTCGCGGCCGATGCCCGCACCCTGATCGCCCGGTTCACCCGGTTCGAGGACATGATCCTACGGTTCGCCACCGATCTGGCCGTTCCGTTCACGAACAATGAAGCCGAAAGAGCCGTGCGGCCGGTCAAAGTGCAGCAGCGCACCTCCGGTGGCTGCTGGCGAACCCTGCAAGGCCTCATCGACTTCGCGATCGTGCAGTCCTACCTGGACACCGCCACCAAATGGGGACTCGACAAACTACACGCCCTCCAACAGCTGTTCACCACCGGCCCCTGGCTGCCCCCGGCACTCACCCCAGCTGAATAGTTACGGTTGTTCTTGTGGTCTGCGCCGAATGATTGCCATGCCGAGCGCATCGGTGACCAGTTCGGTGCGCATGTGCTCGGCAATGGACCAACCGACGATCAGTCGAGAATAGGCGTCCATCACCGCTGCGCAGTACAAAATGCCTTCGGCGGTGGGGTGCTCGGTGATATCAGTAAGCCACAACCGGTTCGGTTCGGTGACGGTGAAGTTGCGGTCAACCAGATCCGAGCTGGGCGCTGCGTCCGGGTCACGGATCGTGCAGCCGCGACATCGGCGCCGGTAGAGGCCCTGGATGCCGGCTTGGCGCATCAGCCGGGCGACCCGCTTGAGGTTCACCGA
>JALZCO010000317.1 GCA_030863015.1 Actinomycetota bacterium | reverse complement strand
GCTGAAGGTCAACGACCCACTGCGGATGGACGGCAACCGGGTCTACCTGCTCGGCCACGGTTACGCGCCGCAGTTCACCGTCACCTTCCCCGACGGCCAGCGGCGCAGCGGCGTGGTGCAGTGGCGGCCGGTGGACATCGCCACCATGCTCTCCGAGGGCGCTACCAAGTTCGACCCGCCCGGGGTGACCGATGACGCCGAGCGGCGTACCCGCCAGCTCGCGATCACCGGCCTGTTCGCACCGACCGCGGCCTTCCAGGGCGCGTTGCTGTCCTCCGGCTTCCCCGACCTGCTCAACCCGGCCGTTGCGATCGATGTGCTCAAGGGTGACCTGGGCAACAACTCCGGCCGCGGCCAGTCCATCTTCTCCATCGACCAGTCGATGGTGGACTCCGGACGGCTCAACCGGGTCGCCCGGGGCAACCTGTTCCCCGGTGAGCAGCTCACGCTGCCCGACCGCACGGTGGTGCGCTTCGACGGGGTGACCCGGTTCGTCTCGCTGCAGGTCTCCTACGACCCGGCGCAGCGCTGGGTGCTCGGTTTCGCGATTCTGGTCTTCGGCGGCCTGGCACTGTCGCTGGCGGTGAAGCGGCGCCGGTTCTGGGTGCGCGTCAGCCCAGCCGGGCCAGACGGTACCGTGGTCGAGCTGGGTGGGCTGGCCCGCACGGAGGCCGCCGGGTACGGCGAGGAGTTCGACCGGATCGCCGTCGACCTGCTGCCGCCCGGGTCCCCGCAGCCAACGGCGACCGTGGCAGCGTCAAAGGAGGGACCGTAGCGATGCCAGTCAACCCGGTGTTGGCCTCCTACAGCGACCTCGCGTACGGCACGGCACTGGTGCTCTACCTGTTCGCGATGGTGCTGCATGCCGTCGGGTACGCAACCCGCCGGGCTCCCGCCACCGGCGTGAACGCGCAGCGAGTGGCCGCCGAGGGAGCCGGGCCGGTCGCCACATTGGCCCCGCCGCAAGATTCCCCAGGAAGTCGTCCGCCACGGGATACCGCCGAGCGAGTCGGGCGTTGCGCGGTGGCGCTCACCGCTGTGGCTGCGCTGGTGCACGCTAGCTCGCTGGTGCTGCGAGGAGCTGCTCTCGGGCGGGCGCCCTGGGGCAACATGTACGAGTTCACCTCGACCATCTGTGTCGTCGCGGTGATCGCTTGGCTGGTGGTGCTGTACCGGCAGCGTGGTGGTGCAGCTCTGCAACGGCTGGGTGGGTTCGTGCTGTTGCCCGTCGTGGTGTTGATGTTCCTGGGCGGCACGGTGCTCTACGCTCAGGCCGCGCCGTTGGTCCCGGCGTTGAACTCGTACTGGATCGCCATTCATGTCTCCGCGGCGGCCATCGCATCCGGCATCCTGCTGGTTTCCGGAGTCACCAGCGTGCTTTACCTGATCCGGGAAGGCGTCGGATCCCGGATCACCGCCTGGTTACCGGACAGCGCCAGTCTGGACCGGCTGGCCTACCGCACCGCAGTGTTTGCGCTGCCGATCTGGACCTTCGCAATCATCACCGGTGCAATCTGGGCCGAGGCCGCCTGGGGTCGCTACTGGGGTTGGGATCCGAAGGAGACCTGCGCGCTGGTCGCCTGGGTGGTCTACGCGGGGTACTTGCACGCCAGGGCGACCGCTGGATGGCGCGGTTCACGGGCGGCCTGGATCAACGTGGTGGGTTTCGCGGTGATGCTGTTCAACCTCTTCTTCGTCAACATCGTCATCGCCGGGTTCCACTCCTATGCCGGGATCTGATACTGCGTTCAGGGAGGCAAGTGAACGTGATCGGACGCCACGACGAGCCCGGGCCGCTGGCGGGTCAGGCTCCCGGCGGTCACCCCGACGGTCAAGCTGGGCTCCCCTCGCATGACCTGTCTTCCGCACAGCTGCTACGGCAAACCAGGAGACCCCCGCAGTCCGGCTGGCGACGGGCGCTGTTCATCGCCTCAGGGCGCACCGTCAACCTCGGGGAGAGTCCCTCCGAACTACAACGCCGAGAGCTGATCTCCCGGATCAACCAGCCGCTGCAGGGCTGCTACAAGATCGCGATGCTGAGCCTCAAAGGCGGCGTCGGCAAAACCACCATCACGGCGACGTTGGGCTCCACCTTCGCCTCATTGCGCGGTGATCGGGTGATCGGGGTAGACGCCAATCCGGACCGAGGAACGCTGGCCCAGAAAATTCCACTCGAGACCGCCGCCACCGTGCGGCATCTACTGCGCGACGCCGACCGGATCCGTCGCTACTCCGACATCCGTGCCTACACCTCGCAAGGCCCCAGCCGGCTGGAGATCCTGGCCAGTGAGCAGGATCCGGCGGTTTCGCAGGCCTACAGCGAGGATGACTACCGGCGCACGGTGAACCTGCTCGAGCACTTCTACAACATCGTGCTCACTGATTGCGGGACCGGACTGATGCACTCGGCGATGAAGGGTGTGCTGGACGTGGCGCACTCGCTGGTGATCGTCTCGTCCGGTTCGATCGATGGCGCGCGTTCGGCGTCAGCCACGCTGGACTGGCTGGACGCGCATGGATATCGCGAGCTGGTGAGCCGATCGGTCGCTGTGATCAACTCAGTGCGGCCTGCCGCGGGCAAGGTCGACCTCGACCGGGTCGCCACACACTTCGCCGCCCGGTGCCGGTCGGTGTGCCGGATGCCCTTCGACGCGCATCTCGAGGAGGGTGGCGAGATCGAACTCGACCGGCTGGGTCCGGGCGCCCGCCTGGCCGCCTTGGAGCTGGCGGCGACCGTCGCCGACGACTTCCCGCACGTGGTCACCCGCGGCAGCACCTTTCGCTAGCGGGCACGTTAACGCTCGCCGTCGGGCTCCGGACGTTCCCGGTTCAAGCCCCGAAGGAACTCAGGATCGTCGTCGGGCGCCGGAACCGAGCGTGCGGCCGGGCGCTGCGGGCCAAATGCCTTCCACAGCAGCGCGGTGACCGCAGCCATCCCGATTGCCGCCATGACGTACTGCACGCCAGCCACCTCCTCAGTTGGCATCGAGGGTAGTGGCGTTCAGCGCAGCAGACGAGCAGACCTCACCCCGATTTCACCACGCCAGATCTGATGGTGTCGGATTTCAAGGGGCGGCCCGGCAAGTCAGCTCGATCCAGTGGCGCCGGGGTGGTAAGCGAGGCGAGCAGCGCGCGAACTTCGGTTTCGCGGAACCGCCGGTGCCCGCCGGGGGTTCTGATCGAGCCGATCCGTCCAGCGGAGGCCCACCGGGTGACGGTCTTGGGATCCACCCGAAACAGTGCGGCAACCTCCCCAGGTGTGAGTAGGCGCTCACTGGCTGATAGCTGGGACATCGCGGGCCTCCCCAGGCTCGTCGACCTCGCAGTGGGATCTTTCGGGCTTATCGTGACAGGTCACGCGCCAGGTACTCGAACGGTTGTGTCAAGGTAAAGCGTCGGTAATGGGATGAACCGTGCCAATCGGTGCCACTGAGACAGACGTCCCACGGATGCAGCGGCTGATTGTTAGGCTCAACGGTCGTGGGCGCACCACAGGTTCCCCCGAAGACCCGCCTGTCCGGCTCCGCGCTGGCCCGCGACATCGCGCTCTACAGTACGGCTCGACTGGCTCTGGTGGCGGTGTTGGCGCTGCTGTTAGTGCTGGCCGGGGTGCCGTTGCTGGTGGCGGTCCTGCTCGCCCTGGTGGTAGCGCTGCCGCTGTCGATGGTGCTGCTGCGCTCGTTGCGGGTACGGCTGAACGCCGGAATGGCAGCGGCTGCGGCCCGCCGCCGGTCGGAGCGTGACCGGTTACGTGACCAGCTCCGTGGCGAGCAAGACCAGCGGTGATCGCCTCGGCTGGGACTCACATGGCCAGCGCCGCACCGGTAGCAGCCGCCCACACCAGCAGCGCCAGCCCGGTGTCTCGCAGCACCAGGATCAATGCTGGTCCACTGGCCCCACCACGGACCCGGCGCAGCGCGGGCACCGCAAGCACCAGAGCCAGCAGGCCGGCCAGCGTGACCCAGCGGGTGACCGCGAAGCCGAGGGTCACTACGAACGGGACAGCCAACAACCCGGTGTAGAGCATGCGGGTCCGGTGGTCACCGAGGCGCACGGCAAGGGTGCGCTTGGCTGCAGCGGCATCGGTGGGGATGTCGCGCAGGTTGTTGGCCACCAGCACGGCGGCGGACATCGCCCCGACTGCAACGGCCGCGAAGCTGCCGGTAAGCGTGATGTGCCCACTGATGACGTATTGGGTACCGAGCACCCCGACTGGGCCGAAGAACACAAACACGGCCAACTCGCCGAGTCCCGCATAACCGTAGGGACGGCGCCCACCGGTGTAAAACCACGCTGCGGCAATGCACGCCGCGCCCAGCGTCAGTAACCACCACTGTCCGGCCAGCGCGACCAGCACGAGGCCCGCCATCGCCGCGACCGCGAAGCTCACCAGTGCCGCGGTACGTACCGCGCTGGGTGCTGCGGCGCCGGACCCGACCAGTCGCATCGGTCCGACCCGGGTGGCGTCGGTGCCGCGGATGCCGTCGGAGTAATCGTTGGCGTAGTTGACTCCGATCACCAGGGCCAGCGCCACCACCAACGCCAACAGTCCTCGCGGCGCCGAATGCGGCACGCCGGTGAACCGTTCGACCGGTGCCACCGCCGCACCCCAGCCGGCCAGCACCGGGGCGATCGCGTTGGGCAACGTCCGGGGCCGGGCCCCTTCCACCCACTGCGCCACGGTTGCCATGGCTAGACCTTACGGCGTGGTGCAGGACCCGCTGGTCCCGTGGAGAGCGACGTGTGCGGCCGATACGTACTGCTGGGGACCGATCCGCAGCCATCGGTCGGTCACGCCATAGGTGCCGGTGACGGCCTGCCCGACGACAGCGCACTCGACCCGCAGCGTGGCGCGTTGCGCCGCCAGGCCTACCGGCGGGTGATGGGTCCCAGGGCCGCTGCGGACATGCAGCAGCGGCATCCGCACGATGCCGAGGGGCCCCCCGTCAGCCCACAAGTATGTGACGGTGACCCAGCTGTTGTCGCGCAGCCCCAAACCGTCCCAGAACGTGCCGTCCGCCAGGTCGATCCCGGCCGGGTTGAGCACGTGCCGGCCGAACTGGTCGCGCCCCCCGTTGTGGCCGTCGCGGTAGGCGGCTTGCGCCTGCGGCTGGCCCTGCGGCAGGTCCCCCCAGGACTGGCGGGCGTGCGGAAGGTTCCAGTAATCGTCGGTGGTGTTCCACGGGCCGACGTCCCACACCGGCGCCCATTCGCATCGGCCGCGGTCGGAGCACACTTTCACCGTGTAGTCACCCAAACCGCGGGGAGCCAGGGCCCGGCGCGAGGGTAGCGCGACGAAGTGGTCCCGCTCGCGGATCACGTGACCGTTGGCGGTGGTGCCGCCGACCAGCCCCTCGCGGGTCGCGAACACCCGGTAGCTGCCGGCTGACAGCGGGAGAGCGGCCAGCGTCTGTGCGACGGTGTGTGCGCTCAGCCGCACCGATCGCACCCGCGGGCTCGCGCCACCGTCACCACCGCGCAGCAGAACTCGGGTCTGTACGGCCGTCACCGCAGCGTCCAACACTGCGGGTTCCTTGGTGCTGGTGGGCACCCACTCGGTCCACGATCCATTCTCCCGAGTGCCGCGGACGTCGACGGCCACGGTCGATCCGGCCGGCTGATCAGCGACGAATTCCGCCACTACCTGGTTGCGAGGCTCGGCCAGCCGATGCGCCGGGGTGAGCAGCATGCCTTGCGGCGGGCCGGTCCGCGTGCTCGCCGGGGCCGGGAGATCGCCGCTGAGGCTCAGGCCATCAGCCCCGGAACGCACGTTTGTGTCGTCCCAGTCGGGGGTCAGGCCGGCAAACCAGGTGGTGTCCCCAGCCTCAGCCCCGGTAGCGGCACCGCCCTGCTGCGCTGCCGCCCGTGCGATGGCCGGAAAGGTCACCACAGCAACCGCCGCGAGCACTGCGATGGCGACAACGGCGATGTGCACGCGGCGGCAGCGATGAGCCGGCAGCCTCACGGGACACTCCTGGCGTAGAGGTAGCTGTTTCGGCTGTGACGGGTGTGATTAGTGGGGGCGTTGGTGTACACAGAACCCGCACCTATGCGTCGCCGTCCATACCTAGAGTGGGTGAACCTGTACTGAAAGTGTTTATGTGCCGGTGGCTGTGGGTGGTCAGCGATTCCGTGCGGCGAGCATGGCTCGGACGGCGCTGCGGTCGGGTTTGCCCACGCCGCGCAGGGGTAGCGCGTCGAACAAGACGATCTCCTTGGGGGTCTGCGCCCCGGTCAACAGGCGGCGGGCGGCAGCGCGCAACGCGCCGGGGTCCGGCGGTCGCCCAGGGTCGGCCGGTACGACCACCGCAGTGACCCGCTCACCCCACCTCGGATCTGGCAGACCCACTACGCAGGCCGCGGCTACCCCCGGCATGCCGTTGAGTACGGCCTCCACATCGGCTGGTGCCACGTTGAGCCCTCCGGTGACAACCACGTCATCAGCTCGCCCGACCACCTGCAGCCGGCTCTGCCCGTCGAGCCGCCCGAGGTCGGCGGTTCGGAACCAACCGTCCCGAAACGCTGTGGCGATGTCCTGCGGCGCGTCGAGGTACCCGGTGGCCAGCATCGGACCGGTCAGCTCGATGCGTCCGATGTCCACTCCGAACCCATCCACTCGGACCTGCATCCCGTCCAGTGGCTGCCCGTCGTAGACGCAGCCGCCGGCCGTCTCA
Organism: Actinomycetota bacterium; assembly: GCA_030863015.1. Lineage (GTDB taxonomy): Bacteria > Actinomycetota > Actinomycetes > Mycobacteriales > Pseudonocardiaceae. Next base: position 5,258 of record JALZCO010000317.1, on the reverse strand, counting down.
GTCATGCCATAGGTGGTCACCACCCGTACACCTGCCGCCTCAGCCCGGCGCAGTAGCTCAGCTGGCGGGGCACTACCGCCCAGCAAAACCGCGTCGAATCCGGTGACTGGATCGGGATCGGTGTCAAGCAGCCGTGCCAGCTGGGCGGGCACCAACGCCGTATAGCACCGCTGTGCTTCGCCGGCCAGCCGCCGCGCGGCGGCGCCGAATGCGGCCGGATCAAACCCGCCGCGCAGGTCGAGCACCGTGAGCTGGCTGCCGGCCAGCGTTGCCCGGATCAACACCTGCAGCCCGGCGACGTGCTCGACGGGCAGCGCCAGCAACCACCGGCCGGGACCGCCTAGCCGGGCATGCGTGGCCACGGCCGACGCGGTCAGCGCAGCCGCACTGAGCTGCACCCACTTGGCAGTCCCGGTGGAACCCGATGTGGCCAGCACGATCTGGCCTGGACCTGGGTCCCGCGGTGGGGGCGGCTGCTTGGAGCCCAGCGGTGCCACCGCCTCACCGCCGGTCAACGCGGCTCGCACGGCAGCATCCAGCTCCCGGATCACCTCCCGCGACCCGTCACAGTGGATCACCCGCACATGCTCACCTGCACTGGGCGACGTGTTGAGTGCATCGGTCCCCCTCCCGATCGTGCTCGGCTGGTGAAAACGTACCGGTCGGCGGCACAGTGGCGAGATCCACGACCACCCAAGGCGCCGCACCGTGAGCCGAAGCGACCGCTGTTACGTCTGGCCGCTCCGCGGCGATGCACAGGTTGCCGAGGGGCGAAACCGGGCTAGCAGGCCGATCGCTGACCGGGAAGGAGCGGCTGAGTCGTGTGGACCAGGGCAGTGTTGCTGCTCGTGTTACTCGCCGTGGTACTGCCGCTGGCGCTACTGCTGGGCATCCACCTCGGGACAGCATGGGTCCAGCAGGTAGTACTGCCGTGAGCCTTCTGCCTGTTGCCGCAGGCATTGCATGATGCAGATCCCCCGAGGCTGAGTCGACGATTCGGCACCGCAAAGCCGTTAGTAGTACCAGGGAAACGCGGACCAGTCCGGAGAGCGCTTCTCCAGGAAGGAGTCGCGGCCCTCGACCGCCTCGTCGGTCATGTAGGCCAGCCGGGTTGACTCACCGGCGAACAGTTGCTGGCCGACCAGCCCGTCGTCGATCAGGTTGAAGGCGTATTTGAGCATCCGCTGCGCAGTGGGGGACTTGGCATTGACCGCACCGGCCCACTGTAGTGCCGTTGCCTCCAGCGACGCATGCGGTACTACCGCATTGACCATACCCATCCGATGCGCGTCGGCCGCGCTGTACTCCCGCCCCAGGAAGAAGATCTCCCGGGCGAACTTCTGCCCGACTTGCCGGGCGAGATAGGCCGAGCCGAATCCGCCGTCGAAGGAACCCACATCGGCGTCGGTCTGCTTGAACCTGGCATGTTCGGCCGAAGCCAGGGTCAGGTCACAGACTACGTGTAGGGAATGTCCACCACCGGCTGCCCAGCCCGGTACGACCGCGATCACCACCTTGGGCATGAAGCGGATCAGCCGCTGACACTCCAAGATGTGCAGCCGCCCGGCCCGCGCCGGATCGATGGTGTCCGCCGTCTCACCTGATGCGTACTGGTACCCCGAGCGGCCCCGAATCCGCTGGTCGCCCCCCGAGCAGAAGGCCCAGCCACCGTCGCGAGGTGAGGGCCCGTTGCCGGTCAGCAGCACGCATCCCACGTCCGGCGTCATCCGGGCGTGATCCAGCGCCTGATACAGCTCATCTACAGTGGACGGACGGAAGGCATTGCGGACCTCGGGCCGGTGGAAGGCGATCCGGACCGTGCCGTGCGCCACCGCGCGGTGGTAGGTGATGTCGGCGAAGTCGAAGCCCTCGACACGGCGCCAGGCGGCAGGATCGAATAGCTCGGAGACACTCACGGCGGCGAGCATACGAGCAGCGCGCACCCGGCACGGCATGCTGACAGCGTGAACCCATCCACTGCATTGGCCACCGTGCTGGTCGACGAGCTGGTGCGGTGTGGGGTGCAGCACGCGGTGCTCTGCCCGGGGTCGCGCAACGCGCCACTGTCCTTCGCTTTGTATGCGGCCGAGCAGGCTGGACGGCTGACCTTGCACGTCCGCATCGACGAGCGCTCCGCGGCGTTTCTGGCACTGGGCATGTCGCTGCGCTCCGGCGTGCCGGTACCGGTGGTGTGCACCTCGGGTACTGCGGCCGCGAACCTGCACCCAGCGGTGCTGGAAGCCCACCACGCCGCGGTTGCGCTGCTTGCGGTGACCGCCGACCGCCCGGCCGAGCTGGTCGGCACCGGAGCCAACCAGACCGTGCACCAAACCGGCCTGTTCGGTGCAGCGGTACGTGCGGCGCCGTCGCTGTCACTTGGTCAGCCAGCGCAGTGGCGCTCGGCAGTCGACCGTGCGGTGGCTGCTGCGCGCGGGTCGCTCGGTGGTGCTCGGGGTCCGGTACATCTCAACGTCCCGCTGCGCGAGCCGCTGGTGCCTGAGGCTCGATCGGACCGGCTGCAGGCGCCGCCTGGACGTCCGGGGCGGCGGCCGTGGACTGCGGTTGCGGCGGGCTCGCCGGTCCGAGTCGAGGCGGAGCTTAACCTGGACCGGCGCACACTCGTGATCGCCGGTCACCGGGCCGGACCGGCCCCACCCGGCCTGCCGCTGATCGCCGAGCCCACCGCCCCCGGCTGGCCCGACGGGTTGGTGGCCGGACCGTGGTTGTTGGGATCGCCGGTGCTTGAGGCGCTGCACCCTGAGCAGGTCGTGGTGCTGGGTCGCCCGACCTTGCACCGGCCGGTGCAGCGGCTGCTTGCCGACCCCAGCGTGGCGGTCACCGTGGTGGTTGACGGTCCTGAGTGGACGGACGTAGCGGGCAACGCGGTGGCGGCGGCCACCGCCCTGCGCTGTACCGGTTCGCCTGATCCGGGATGGCTGCAAAGCTGGCAGCACGCCGACGCGCTGGCCGCCGCCGCGGTGGGCTCCATAGTGGAAAGCCATCCGGAAGTCACTGGGCTTGGAGTAGCTCGGCTGCTGGTGCCCGCGTTGCCGGCCGGTGCATTGCTGCTGTTGGGCTCGTCCAACCCGATCCGGGACGTGTCGCTAGCCGCCCGGCCGCGGCGCGGGCTGACGGTGCTGGCCAACCGGGGCGTCGCCGGCATCGACGGTGCCGTCGCCACCGCGACCGGGGCAGCGCTGATGCACGGTGCACCCGGCTACGCCCTGGTTGGCGATCTCACGTTCCTGCATGACGCGAACGGGCTGTTGGCCGGTCCGGACGAGGCCCGTCCGGACCTGACCGTGGTCGTAGCCAACGACGATGGTGGCGGCATCTTCGGGCTGCTTGAACAGGGTGCCCCGGAGCACGCCAGTGCCTTCGAACGGGTCTTCGGCACCCCACAGGGAACCGATCTGGCAGCGCTGTGTGCGGCGCATCACGTCCCGCATACTCAAGTTCAGGTCACCGAGCTGGCGGCAGCGCTGTCGCCAGCTTCGAGGATGCGAGTGCTGGAGGTGCGCACTGAGCGAGCCGGGCTGCGGGCGCTACATGAACGAATCCGGGCCGCGGTGGCGGTGGCCGTCCGCCAGGCGGCCGTATACAGGGCCTAAGGTCGCATTCCGGGAGGTCATTCATGCGGATCCGGGTGCTGATCGGGCTGGTGCTGGCGCTACTCGTGGCGATTGCGGTCGTCTTGTACCCGTGGCGCAGCTCGGATTCCGCTTCCGGGCCGAACAGGCCGTCCGCGGACGCTGAGCGGCCGGTCGCCGGCACCGAAGGCATTGGAGATCCCTACTTCCCCCGCGCCGGAAACGGCGGCTACGACGTCACGGGCTATGACATCCAGATTCGTTACGACCCTGCCACCGGCCGGCTGGAGGGCAATACCAGGATCACTGCCCGCGCCACCGAAAGCCTTTCCCGATTCAACCTCGATCTGAGGCTGGCTGCTTCGGCCGTCACGGTCGACGATCGGCCCGCCGGGATCCGTCAGGACGGGGGCGAGCTGCAGGTAACCCCGGCCCAGCCAGTGCCTCGCGGCCAGCCGATGGTCGTGCGAGTCGACTACGCCGGGGTGCCTTCGGACATCACATCCGGTGTCGACGAGCCGTGGGTGCGCACCGCAGATGGCGCGCTCGCCATGGGAGAGCCTGCCAGCGCCGCCTGGTGGTACCCGTCCAATGACCACCCGTCGGACAAGGCGACTGTCGCGGTGACGGTGACTGTGCCCGCTGGTGTGGAGGCGATCTCCAACGGGGCACTGGTCGGTGGTCCGGAACCGGCTGGGCCGGGTTGGGAGAGGTGGCGTTGGCAGGCGAGCGCGCCGATGACGACCTACCTGGCGTTTGTTGCGATCGGGCAGTACGAGCTGGTGCGCCGGGACACTGAGTTCGGTCCGTACCTGGCCGCCTATGCTCAGGGGCTCGATCCGCAGGTCGCCGACGCCGCGCGGGCCTCGGTGGAGCGGACGCCCGAGATCACCAGCTTCCTCTCCGGGATCTTCGGTCCCTACCCGTTCAGCAACCTCGGGGGCGTGGTGCCCAACGCCCCTAACTTGGGCTTCGCGCTGGAAACCCAAACTCGTCCGGTCTACTCACCGGTGTTCTGGGGTGGCGGTGATCCGGACGTCAGGGTGGTGGTGCATGAGCTGGCCCACCAGTGGTTCGGTGACAGTGTCTCGGTGAGCCGCTGGAGCGACATCTGGCTCAACGAGGGCTTCGCCACCTACGCCGAGTGGCTCTACACCGAACGTACCGGCGGTAGCAGCGCGCAGCAGACCGCGATGCAGAACTATGCGAGCTTTCCCGCGGATTCCGAGTACTGGCTGACCCCGCCTGGCGATCCCGGTGTCGCCAAGATGCTCACCGGAGCGGTGTACAGCCGCGGCGCGATGGCGCTGCAGGCGCTGCGCTCGACAGTGGGGGACGAGGACTTCTTCACCGCGCTGCGCACCTGGACCACCGAGCGCCGCGGCGGCAACGGGACGGTGCAGGACTTCCTGGCTGTCGTGGAGAGAGTTTCCGGCGAGGACGTTGACGACGTCGCCCAGGCCTGGCTGTTCAGCCCGACCCGCCCGCCAGCACCACCTGTCTGAGCGCGATCTGATCAGGCCGCTCCACACACCCTAAGATCCAGTTCTGGGAGGTGACTATGCGAAATCGGGCATTGCTGATCGGCCCGGGTCTGGCGGTGCTGCTGGTACTGATCGCGATCGTGGTCTTTCCGTGGCGCAGTTCGGATTCCCGTCCCGGCTCGGA
>JALZCO010000315.1 GCA_030863015.1 Actinomycetota bacterium | reverse complement strand
GGGTACGTCGGCAACTACTACCGATGGTTCAACGTCCCTGAGGCGCCCTTCGGCTGGCCTTACGAGCTGTACACGTTATGGGCGGAGATCAGCACGACCCCACCGTGGCTGCGGCTGCCGTCCTTCGTCATGGGTGGGGTCAGCTGGATGCTGATCAGCCGGGAGGTGCTGCCGCGGCTGGGCCGGGAGGTCCGCCGCAGTGCCGCTGCCGGATGGGCCGCCGCCGCGGTCTTCTTGGCCTTCTGGCTGCCCTACAACAATGGACTGCGGCTGGAGCCGGTGGTGGCGATCGGCTCGCTGCTTGCGCTGTGTGCGGTGGAGCGTGCGGTGGCCACCCGCCGGCTGTTGCCGCTGGCGCTCGGCCTGCTCGCCGCCGCCTTCACCGTCGCCGCAACACCAACTGGATTCATCGCGGTGGCACCGTTCCTGGTGGCGGTGCGGCCGCTGGTGCGGTTGCTGCACCAGCACGCATCCGTCTCTGGTTGGCTCGCCGTGATCGGACCGATCTTCGGTGCCGGCCTGCTGGTGCTCGTGGTGGTCTTTGCCGATCAGACGCTGGCCGGGCTGCTGGAAGCCACCCGGATTCGCACCGCCATCGGACCCAGCCTGTCCTGGTTCCAAGAGGCCAGCCGCTACCAAGAGCTGTTCAGCGACAAGGCTGACGGAGCGCTGGCCCGCCGCTTCCCGGTGCTGCTGTTGCTGCTATGCCTGGGAACCAGCCTGGTGGTGCTGTTGCGCCGGGGCTGCATCCCGGGCGCCGGCCTGGGTCCAAGCCGGCGACTGATCGCCACCGCGGCGCTGGCACTGGCGCTGCTGGCGCTGACTCCGACCAAGTGGACCCATCACTTCGGGTCGCTCGCCTCGATCGGTGCCGCCCTGGGCGCGCTCACCGCACTGGCCACCAGCACCAACGTGCTGCGTTCAGCGCGTAACCGGTGGTGGTTCCTGTCGGGCCTGCTGGTGATCCTGGCGTTGTCGGCTACCGGACCCAACGCACCCTGGTACGTGTCCCAGTACGGAGTGCCCTGGTACGACATCCCCCCGTCGGTGAACGGCTTCCAGGCGAGCACGCTACTGATCATCCTGGCCGCGCTGGCCGCGTTGCTCGCGATCATCGAGGGGTTGCGACACGAGCCCGGCACGCCGCCGCCACCCCCACCGGACCGAGGCAGCGGGCGGCGGGCGTTGCGTAGCGGATCGGCGCCGTTGGCGGTGTTCTGCGGGCTGCTGGTGCTCGCCGAGGTCGGCGCGATGGTCAAGGCGATGCACAAGCAGCGCGACGGCTACAGCATGGCCGCGGCCAACATCGCCCACATCACCGGACACAGTTGCAATCTCACTGACGCGGTCCTGGTCGAGCCCGACCGGCGCGCCGGCGCGCTGCGTCCGGTGCGCGGAACGCTGCTCGCCGACATCCCGTTGCGGCGTGGCTTCGAGATCAATCGGATCCCCTCTGCCGCCACCGACCGGGCGGACCGGCAGCGTCGTGATATTCAAGGTGACCGCCCTCCCCCGTCGGAGGGAGACAACCCGGTTGATACGCCGCCGCCAGGACTCGGCGGTACCGCGATCCCGGTCTGGAGCAGCTTCTCCGTCGATGGGCCCGGCATCGGGGACATGCGCACCAACTGGTACGCCCTGCCCGACGCGGCCCGCGATGGTCGCGCACCGGTGGTGATCTCGGTCGCGGGAACCCTCTCTGCCACCACCCCACTGGTCGCCGAGTTCGGCCGGCGCACCGAGCGCGGGTTTGAGGTGATCGACCAGATCCCCATCGGCGGGCGAGCCACCGCCCCGGGGCCGGGATGGCGGGACCACCGTCTCGGGCTGGCCGGCCGGCCCGCCGCCGGGGCGGACACCATGCGGCTGGTCGCCACCGACGCCGACGTCACCGAGGATGGCTGGCTGCTGTTCTCCGCACCCCGGGTACCCGTGCTGAGCTCGATGACCGGCCTGGTGACTCCCACACCCCCGGTGTTCCTGGACTGGCCGGTCGGATTCGTACACCCGTGCGTGCGCCCGTTCGAGATCCGCAACGGCATCGCGGAGATCCCCCAGTACCGGCTGCGAGGCAATGAGCTGCTGGCCAACTACGGAAAGACCTGGTCATCACGGGAGGCCGGCGGCCCGTTCGGCTGGCTGCAGATTCTCGCCACCGAGCGGGAGGTTCCGACCTACCTCAAGGAGAACTGGGACACCGATTGGGGCAAGCTCACGGTCATCCGGCCCCGGGTCCCCGACGCCGAGGCACCAGTGCTGAGCAGCGGCACCGAGGTGCGCAGCGGCTTGTGGTCACCGGGTCCACTGCGCAGTGGAGGCCAAGCCGCCGAGATTTCCCAACTGGGCCGCTAAATTTGGAGGCCACTGAGTTGGAGGATCACTGAGTTTCACGCCACTAAGTTTTCCGGCCATCGAACCGGCGACAGCGGCAAGGAGGGCCCCTCGCGGAAACGAGGGGGAGGTGTTCCGCGAGGGGCGGCGGATCCGGCTGGGGGTCCCGAACCCGCATCACAATTGTGCCACTCTTGGACTCGCCCATGCGAGTGATACCCCGGCGTGGCGTGCAGGTTTTTCCTCGGCGCGTCGCGGCCACCACTCCTCCGAGTTGGTGGCAGTCAGTGCCGAAAGATGACTGTGCGTTGCACAACAAAGTTGATACAGGTCGCGGTGCTCTGCGCGACGAGGAATGCGAGAGTGATCTCGCCCCGCATCGGCGGCAGCAAAGCGAGTATGGCCGCATTCATCCCGACCTGAACGACGAAGGTGATTCCGTACAGCACCATGACCGAAGCGAACTGCCCGCCACCCCCCCGGCCTTGGAACGTCCACCGGCGGTTGATCAAATATGCGGTGGCGGTGCCGGCGATGAATCCCAGCGCCTTGGCCAGGTGCACCCACAGTCCGGTGGCAAGCAACACCTGGTAGCTGCCGTAGTCCACGATGGCGGCAATGCCGCCGACGAGCACGAAACGGGTGAGCGTGGTGGCCAGGCTCAGACGCGCCGCTAGTTGGGGTGCGGCCAATCTGGGCTCCTTTCTGGACTCCTTACCGGTGCAGGTCAGGTCTCGGCAGAGTACCGACGCGTCCGCAGCCGCCACCGCACCACCCGTTACTCTCCCCGCCGTGGCCGCTGCGTCCCGTTCGGAACGGACCACGGCGTGGCAGGCTGTGACGTGGCAGGCACGGACGCTGGCCGGGTTGGCGTTGCTTGTGATCGTCTCTGCGGTCGGGGTGCTGCTCGCTCCGGTGATCGCCGACGACCCGGTAGTCAGCTGGCCCCGCGCTGGGGAACAGCCCCGCACCACTGTGCTACCGCTGGTGCCCTACCGCCCGTTGAGCTTGGACGCCACGGTGCCATGCGCCGCGTTGTCCGCCCTGGGCCAGCGGGCCGGTGGCGGGGAGGCGCTGCGTACCCAGCCGCCCAGCACCATCACACCGGACAAGCTGGATATCCCGGTCGTAGTGAGCACCCGCGCAAAGAAAGACCCGTCGGACGAGATCAGTGCGGGCCTGGTCGTTGCGGCACACCGCGGCATGGTGCAGATCACGGCGTCGGGCACCACAGTGCTTCGAGAGACACTGATCTCTGGCAGGTGCACCTATCGCATCATGGCCGGCGCCGGCGGGCTACGGGTGCTGCGCGACGGCGTGCAGCGGGCCGCTGCTGCCGTGCCGGTGCCCGAAGTCGGCGAGCTGGCCACCGACCTCGAAGGCCAGCCGGCCGCCCAGGGTTTGGCGGTGTCACTGCACACCGATGCCCGTTACGAGTCCAGACCGACCCCGCTGAAAATCGTCCTGCTGGTGCTGCATGGCGCTGCCCTGCTGGTGCTGATCGGGTTGGCTTGGCGCTGGTGGGGGGGTACGGCCCGGCACACTCAGGTGCCTGTGGTGCGGCGCCGCCGGATCCGGGCCGCCGACGCGGTGCTGGTGGCGGTGTCAGCGCTGTGGGTAGTGCTGGCGCCGACGAATTTCGACGACCCGTGGTACCTGCTGATGGCCCGCGGTGCCGACGCCTCCGGCTCGATCGGC
>JALZCO010000304.1 GCA_030863015.1 Actinomycetota bacterium | reverse complement strand
CAGCTGGTTCAACTGCAGGTGAACTGATCATTCGCCTATGATCCCGGGCGTGGGAATTCTTGCTGTGCAGGATGCGCCGTGAACGCCGAGTCCAGCGGCGACCAGGCGCTACGGTCGGCTGCCGAACGCGCGCAGAGGACGGGCGTACGCAACATGCCCGAATTCACCGACCTACCCGTCGCAGGTGACACCGCGAACCTGCGCGAGGGACCCGAGCTGCACCCGAACTGTCTGGCTCTGCTGCCGCTGATCGGTGTGTGGCGCGGCGGAGGCGAGGTCGTCTACCCGACCATTGAGGGGCCCTACCATTTCGGCCAGCAGCTGGTGGTCTGCCATGACGGGCGACCGTTTCTGCGCTACGAGTCCCGGGCGTGGCTGATCGACGACGCCGGCGAGGTGATCCGGCCAGCCGCCCGGGAGACCGGGTTCTGGCGGCCGCAACCCGACGACAGCATAGAACTGCTCGCCGCCCACGCCACCGGGATTGTGGAGATCTACTACGGGGGGCCACGGAACCAGACCTCGTGGGAGCTGGCCACCGATGCGGTGGTGCGCACCCCATCGGCCAAGGAGGTCACCGGCGCGCACCGCCTCTACGGCATCGTCGAAGGCGGCGACCTGGCCTACGTCGAGCAGCGCGCGATGGTCGGCCAGCCAATGCAGCCACACGTCTCCGCCCTCCTGCACCGCATAATCGGCTAACCAGGCGCGCTCATACAGCAGTCAGCCCCCGGGCTGCCCGCCGCAGGCGGCGACGAACTCGAGCGGGACCAATGCTCGGTAAGCCCGGGGGCCGGGTGACTGCCTTGGATTCGCCGGCCGCCTCTCGTCAGTCCGGTGTTGTCGTCAACGCCGCTTGAGGAGGGGGCCTTCCACGGCCGTCGGCGGCTCTAGCTGACAGCCACCTCACGAGTCCTATAGCCGTTCAACGTTGGACCACCTCCTTTCCCGTGTACCTGTCACGCTAACCGCGTCGCGAGCGGCTCGGCAACGTCAATGCGTCAGTACACGTTTGGGCACAGCATGCGATGCTGCCCTAGGCCTACCATCGTGCTCGTGGACACCCCCCTGCGCCGCACGCTGCACGAGCGGGGAATGCGGATGACTCCCCAGCGGCAACTGGTGCTCGACGCAGTGCGCGACTTGGAACACGCCACCCCGGAGCGAATCTGCGAACACGTGCAACGCCGTGCACCCGCAGTGAACATCACCACGATCTACCGCACCCTCGACCTGCTCGAAGGCCTCAACCTGGTCCGGCATACCCACCTCGGACACGGCGCACCGAGCTACTCCACCCAGCCGCATGCACACGTGCACCTGGTCTGCCACCGTTGTGGGGAAGTCGCCGAGATACCCCCCGAGGAGCTCACCGAGCTCTCCGAGCGGTTGCGGCACCGATTCGGGTTCCTGCTGGATCCCAGTCATCTGGCACTGTCCGGACGCTGCGCCAACTGCACCGGCCAAGACGGCTCGTGACTTCACCCCTGCTCGACCTGCCCGGTGCGGTGCCCCCGCCCGCCGGCTCCCGCGACGCCGGGGTGGCCTGGCATCACGGTGATCCGTTGCGCGAGCAGCGCGCCGCCGAGTGCGACGTCGTGGTCGTGGACCGGTCGAACCGCGAGGTGCTCGCCGTGCCGGGTGAGGATCGGTTGAGCTGGCTGCACACCATCACCTCCCAGCACCTGCTCGCCCTCGGCGAGGATGAGCACACCGAGCTGCTGGTACTGGACCTGCAGGGTCGTGTCGAACATCACGCTGTGACATCCCACGTGCGCGAGACAGTGTGGCTGGACACCGAGCCCGGCAAGGCAGAGGCGTTGCTGGCCTACCTGACCTCGATGGTGTTCTGGTCGAAGGTGGCGCCTCGGGATGCGAGTTCTGAGCTGGCTGTGCTCTCGCTGCTCGGTCCGGCCACCGACAAGGTGATCGCGCAGGCCGGACAGCTGGGTGGGTTCGTGCGCGTCCGGCCAGACCAGACGGACCTGCTGGTGCCGCGCGGCGATGTGGTCGACACCTGGCAGCGGCTTGTCGGAGCCGGCGCCACTCCCGCGGGAACCTGGGCCTATGAGGCCATCCGGGCGGCGACACTGCGCCCACGACTGGGCGTCGACACCGACGAGCGGACGATCCCGCACGAGGTCGGTTGGATCGGCTCCGCGGTGCATCTGGACAAGGGGTGCTACCGGGGTCAGGAGACGGTGGCCCGGGTGGCGAACCTGGGCCGCCCACCGCGGCGGATGGTGCTGCTGCACCTGGAATCACCCGAGACGCTGCCCAGCACCGGGGACCCGGTGCGCGCGGATCAGCGGGTGGTCGGCCGGGTCGGCACCGTGGCCACCCACCACCAACTCGGTCCGATCGCGCTGGCGCTGCTCAAGCGCTCGGTCGATCCCAGCACGCCGCTGCTCGCCGGGGACGCCGCTGCGTCGGTGGACCCGGATTCGATCCCGCCGGACACCGGAGAACCACCAGGTCGGACCGCACTACGCCGGCTGAAATCCCGATAGGTCATCGGGGAAGGATGAGGTCAGGTGACCGAGGTTCGTCCCGGTGGGCGCCAGCGGATCGATCGAGTGCTGCATCCTGGTTATGTCGCCGGTCTGTCCGAGCTGGCGCTGGCCGAGGTTCGCGCCCGCCGAGACGACGCGGCGCAGGAAGAGACCGACCTGTCCTACCTTCGCCGGCTACTGCACGCCCGGATCGACATCGTC
>JALZCO010000298.1 GCA_030863015.1 Actinomycetota bacterium | reverse complement strand
ATCTGTGAGTGTCGTTGCGGTGCTCCTGGGTGGAGGACCATCAGGCTTGGTGCCGGTGACTGCGTTATGACTCGATCATGATCTGGCAGCTGCGGCGTGCCTTTGATGTGACCTGTCCATCGTGGTTGCCAGCACCGGCCTGGTCCACCAGGTTGGCCTGATCAGAAGCATGTCCGCGCGCTGGGCGTGACTCGTCACAGATATGCCACTTCGGTGACCTTTTACCCAGGCCGGTGCCCGACCATTGACCCGTGCCCGAGGAAGGACACCCGGCCAGTGGCCTATGTTGGCAAAACTCGTCGATGCCGTCATCGGCGGGGACACCCACCGCGACACCCCCCAGGTGGAAATCGCCTTTCCCACCGACTCACCGATCGCCTCCTGCTCAATCAGCAACACCAGCGCCGGCTACGCACAGCTGCTCGCCTGGATCGGCGAACACGCTCTCGGGCCGCGGTTGGTGGTCTCCATCGAGGGACCCGCAGCTACGGAGCCGGGCTAACTCGGGCGATCACCGCTGCCGGACTGGTCGTACTTGAGTGCCAGCAGCCCCACCGCACAGCCCGCCGCGGCAAGGGCAGGTCCGATCCGATCGACGCGCACCTGGCGGTGTTGACCGCGCTGCGCCAAGACACCGATCGGTTGCCCACCCCACCTGCCGATGGTGACCGTGAGGCAGCAGCCAGTCCCTGAGCCACGCCGCGTCCCAGGCCCTCGGCGCCCTCCACCGCCCAGCGACGCTGGGGTCAGCACTTCGCCCACTCCTGCAACTGGCCCACGGTCGTGACCGCCACCGCCACCTGCACTGTGGCCACCGGTTCCCCGCTGGAGTCGACCGCCACCGCGGTCAATGAGCTCTTATGGGGGTCGATCCCAATCGTGATCATGCACAACCTTCCGTCGCGAGATAGGGGTCATCCCGCGACGGGCACCCTGACTTCAGGTCGGTCCATGCCTCTGTCGAGCCACATCACGGGCGGGCGACGACCAGCAGCACGCTATGTATGAGCCAGCCAAACACGGCGGCAAGAAGCGTCCGAGCCAGCACCCGTCACCCTCGGCGCGCTATGGGCTGCAGACCCAGCGGCCTGATCCACATCCAACAAAGTCAGGAACATCGTTGCCGTTTCAACGTTGCGGTTTCAGCTGATGCTGACGTTGGGCACAATCGGCTTTTGCTATCGCCGTCTGATGTGGATCGCCACAGCGGGCAGATCATCCGGTACCGATGCCTGGCTTGCTACCGTCAGAGCCATGATGAATGGGTGACCGAACGACTACATGCTGGACACCGGCTAGGCACCCGCCCTGTATGTACCCGTATCCGGCCGGTCCAGAGCTTGGTAATCGTGGCTGTACTGGCGATGATGGTGTCGGCCTGCACTGCGGTACCCCACGAGCCGCCTGGCGAGGTGTGGCGTTCGGATGGGTACGGCTGGATCTACTCGTTGAGCGGTGGCCAACTGCAGACCTACGAGGCCACCGAGATCAGTTGCCTGCCCGGCCGGACTCTGGACCAGATCGGGCAGCCCAGCCCGGACGGTGTCATCGGGTTCGGCCGCAACGGCATTCCGAGCCAGACCGTGCGCAAGGGGCCAAACGGCCAGGCCACCCTGCATCTGATGGGCACAGCCGCAGACGTCGACTTGCTGCCGTTGCGCGGGCTACCCAGCGAATGTTCCCGCGAGGCGTCTGACGACCCCCGTACCAACTTCGACATCTTCTGGGCCACGTTCGCCGAGAACTACAACTCCTTTGGCCGCAAGAACGTCAACTGGGCGGCCGTGCGGGACCGCTACCGGCCGATGGTGGACAACGACACCGATCCGCGCGAGCTGTTCGCCATCCTGCGCGCCATGATCGAACCACTCGGAGACAACCACACCAGCATCACAGGGCCAGGCGATCAGGAGTTCACCGGGCTGCGACCAGGCACCCGCGAGCTGTCCCACCGGTCTGTCCTCACCGCGGTGGACAACCACCTGCAAGCGCTCGGCGCGACCCAGCTGCAGTCCTTCGCCCGGGGGAAGATCGTTTACGTGGACCTGCCCGACGGCCGAGGCTACCTGCGGATTACCGCCTTCGAGGGTTACCGCGAAGATGACCACTCCTACCTCGGCGACAGCGCCGAGCTAGCCCGCGTGCTGGACGCCGTGTTCACCCCACAGCGGGTGGCCGCGTTGCGCAGCCTCATCATCGACGTTCGCCTCAACTCCGGCGGCTACGATGCGCTCGGGCTCCAGGTCGCCGCCCGGCTAACCGATACGCCCCATGTCGCCTTCACCAAGCAACCGCGCAACGACCCCCGCGACCCGAACCGCCACGGCCGGCCGCAAACGGTCACCGTCACCCCGGCCGACGCACCCCGATACACCGGACCGGTCAGCCTGCTGATCAGCGACATGACAATCAGCGCCGGGGAGACCTTCGTCCAGGCGATGATGGGCCGTACCCCGACTCCGGCCCGGATCGGTACGACAACCCAGGGCGTATTCGCCGACGACATGTCCCGCACGCTACCCAACGGATGGACGTTCACTCTCGGCAACGAAGAGTACGTCGGCCCGGACGGCCAGAACTACGAGGGCGAGGGCATACCACCGACGATCAAGACACCAGTATTCACCGCCGAGGAGCTAGACCAGAACCGGGACTCCGCACTGGATGCCACCCAGTGAGCCGACGTCGGGCGCAAGGGATGTCTCGTAACGGGTCTGTTGCGTTAACCGGCGACAACGCAAGCACGACGCTCTAGACACGCTGTTCAGATGGCGCGGACGAGTTCAGCGAAGACCGCCGGGAGTCGATGCCGTGGATCGGCATCCAGGCCGATGACCTGGCCATACTGGTCGATCGCCCGATACAAATAGACCCAGCGCCCGTCAACCTTGACATATGTCTCATCGACGAACCACCGATCACCCGGCGCGTGCCGGCAGGGACGTGCCGCATCAACCAGCAGCAGGGTGAACCGCTGCACCCACCGGTAGACAGTGACATGATCGACCTCGATGCCCCGTTCGGCCAGCAGCTCTTCGATGTCGCGGTACGAGAGTCCATAGCGCAAGTACCAGCGCACTGCCACCGTGATCACCTCCGGCGGGAACCGGAACCCGGCGAAACTAGACCTCGGCACGAGCGCACGAGCATCACGACGACGCATCAACCCAACCTGCCCGACCCAGTCATCAAGAACGCAACAGTGCCGATTTTCGAGCCTGGCTTGCCA
>JALZCO010000278.1 GCA_030863015.1 Actinomycetota bacterium | reverse complement strand
GCCAGCAGCCAGCTGATCAGCGCGCCGATCGCGAGGCCAGCGAGCAGGGCGATGAGCATTGAGTAATCCACGCGTCACACACTGCAACAGCCCCCCGACAGAATCGGCAAGGCGCGCCGCCCGAGGCGCATTGCCCGCGGCTCAGCGGGACTCGTGGGTCAGCAGCCAGCGCTTGGCGGGTAGGCCCCAGCGGAAACCACCCAGCGAGCCGTCACTGCGCAGCACCCGATGACACGGGACGAAAAGCGCCGCGGGGTTGCGGGCGCAGGCGGCTGCCGCCGCGCGCACTGCCTGCGGCCGGCCGGATTTGGCGGCTAGTTCCGTGTAGCTCATCGGAGCGCCGGCCGGGATCGCGCGCAGCACCTGCCAGGTGTGCTCCAGGAACTCACCCCCGCGTTGCCGCACCGGCACGTCACAGATCGCGGTCAGGTTCCCTCGGTGGTAGGCGGTCACCGCGGTGCTCACCGCTCCCAGGTCCATGCGGTGCACCACGGAGGCCGGCCGCAGCCCAGGCGCTATCAATGGCAGCAGGTCCTCTGGCTGTGCTGTCCAACCTGCCGCGAGCACCGCGCCGTCGGTGTCGACGACGGCCGTGAAGGCGCCGGTAGGAGTGTCCATAGTAGAAGCGAAGGTCATGCGGTGCGCTCCCTTCGTCGTGGTCGGGTGCCGGCTGCCCGCCACAGGTGCATCCCGGCGTAGGAACGCCAAGGTCGCCAGCGCCGGGACCGCCGCCGCAGCTCGCCGGCATCGGAGGCCAGCCCCAGTGCGTCGGCGCCGTGCCGGATCGCGAGATCTGTGTCCAGCAGCACGTCAGTGGCACCCAGCACCCGCAGTGCCACGTAACCGGCCGTCCACGGGCCGATCCCTGGGATCGCCTCGAGCTGTACCCGCAGTTCTTCGGGGTCGCGGCCTGAATCGACCACCAGATCACCGGCGGCCAGCGCCGCCGCAGCGGCCCGCACCGTCTCGATCCGGCGGTGCGGGCCGGTGAGGACCTCGGCGGCGTGCTCAGCGATCGCGGCCGGCCCCGGGAACAGCCGGGAAACGGTGTCCTCGCTACCTCCTACCAGCTCGGCCGGCACGGGCTCGCCCAATGCCGCGACCAGCCGGGCCGCGGCAGTCCGCGCGGACGTCACTGTCACCTGTTGCCCGAGCACCGCGCGCAGCACCGTCTCGGTGCCGTCAACTGTGCCGGGCACCCGGATACCTGGCCGTTGCGTCACCGCGGTGGCCAGCGCGGGGTCACCCCCGAGGACCTCGTCTACGGCACAAGGGTCGGCGTCGGCGTCGAACAGCCTGCGCAGCCTGCTCACCGCCACCGGCAGATCCCGCAGGTCGCCCAGCCGTAGGTGCACTTCCAGTGTGAGGGCGTCAGGTGGACCGCTACCGCGCCGAGCCCGTGCGGCAGCCGCAGCGTCCGGGCGTAGCCGTGGTCGCTAGCACATTCCACGTCCGGGATGGCCCGGGCCGCGAGGAAGTCCAGCAGGCCTGCGCCGTCCATCGGAGCCCGGAACGGTAGCCGCAACGTCAGGGCACCCGGGGTCGGCTGGGGCCTCGCATGCCGGCGAAGGTCGGTCGGGGTGGTGGCATAGACCGCTTGTACCGCCTCATTGAACTGGCGCACCGAGGAGAACCCGGCGGCGAATGCGACGTCGGCCAGCGGCAACGTGGTGGTTTCTATGAGGACCCGAGCGGCCTGTGCGCGATGCGCCTTGGCCAAAGCGAGCGCTCCGGCACCCAGTTCGGCGGCAAGCACCCGGTTGAGTTGACGCGTGGAGTAGCCCAGCCGGGCGGCCAGCCCGGGCACTCCCTCACGCTCGACCACGCCGTCGGCGATCAGCCGTGCTGCCCTGGCCACCAGGTCACCCCGCAGGTTCCACTCCGGCGAACCCGGCACGGCGTCGGGCAGGCAGCGGCGGCACGCCCGGTAGCCGGCGAGCTGGGCGGCCGCGGCGGTAGGCAGAAAGACGACGTTACGCGGTTTGGGCGTCACCGCGGGGCAGGACGGCCGGCAGTAGATGCCGGTGGTCCGCACGGCGACGATGAAGCAGCCGTCGAACCGGGCATCGCGCGAGGAGATGGCGCGGTAACAGCGGTCGTGGTCGAGCAGCACGGTGCGATCGTGCCACTGCGGCGAACTCAGCTCTGGCGGGAATCAGACACCGACAGCAAGGCAGGTTGACGTTCGGAGTTGGACCATTCGGCGGCACCCAACCGACCTTGACGTCCCTAATGTGCCGCCATGACATTGACTGGTAGCACGCGGTGGCGCGCCGCAGTGCTGGCGGCCATCGCCGCAGTCTCCTTCGCGCTGGCCGGCTGCAACGACGGCTCAGCCTCCGACCCAGCTCCGGGCAACACCGAGCAACAGGACGGCGGTGGCGGCTACGGCTACTGACGGGTTGACGGTTGGCGAGACGATCGGGCTCAGTGGCCTAGAGGCTCAGTGGCCTAGACTCGACGTCCCGTGAGCCTCACCCTTGGCATCGTCGGCCTGCCCAATGTGGGCAAATCAACCCTATTCAATGCACTGACCCGCAATAACGTGCTTGCGGCGAACTATGCGTTCGCCACCATCGAGCCCAACGTCGGGGTGGTGCCCTTGCCCGACGAACGTCTCGGGCGGTTGGCTGAGCTTTTCGGCAGCGCCAAGGTGGTGCCGGCGACGGTGTCTTTCGTCGACATCGCGGGGATCGTGGCCGGGGCCTGGCAGGGCGCCGGGCTGGGCAACAAGTTCCTCGCCAACATCCGCGAAGCCAACGCGATCTGCCAGGTCGTGCGCGTCTTCGACGACCCCGACGTACTCCACGTCGACGGGCGGATCGACCCGGCCGACGACATCTCCACCGTCGAGACCGAGCTGGTGCTGGCCGATCTGCAGACCGTGGACCGCGCATTGCCCCGGCTGGAGAAAGAGGCTCGGACCCATCCCCGGGAACGGCGCGCCGCGTTGGCCGCCGCGCAGGCCGCCAGGGAGGTACTCGACGCTGGACGCACGCTGTTCGCCGCGCGCGCGGAGTTGGAGGTCAACGCGCTTGCCGAGCTCAGCCTGCTCACCCTCAAGCCGTTCGTGTATGTCTTCAACGCTGACGAAGGTGTGCTCACCGACCCGGAGCGCCAGGCCGAGCTGTGCAAGCTGGTCGCTCCCGCTGATGCGGTGTTCCTCGACGCCAGAGTGGAATCCGAACTGGTTGAACTGGACCCAGCGTCCGCGCGGGAATTACTGGACTCGATCGGCCAATCCGAACCGGGACTGCACGCGCTGGCCCGGGTCGGATTCCACACCCTGGGGCTGCAGACCTACCTCACCGCCGGTCCCAAGGAATCCAGAGCCTGGACGATCCGAGCCGGGGCGACCGCGCCCGAGGCCGCCGGGGTGATTCACAGTGACTTCCAGCGTGGGTTCATCAAGGCCGAGATCGTGTCCTACGACGATCTGATCGCGGCCGGATCGATGGCACAGGCTCGGGCTGCTGGGAAGGTGCGGATGGAGGGTAAGGACTACGTGATGGCCGACGGCGACGTGGTCGATTTCCGCTTCAACGTGTAGTGCTGGCGTTTCACGTTTAGAAGACTTCTCGTCCTAGAAGTCCACATAGGGCCCACAGGATCGGGTATTGCGAGACAACGACAGTCAGGGTGAGCGCGGGTTACACTCCTGCCACGACGAGAGGCAGGTCATGGTGCAAGCGAATCGACCGGTGCGTGGCGCCCGTGAGGGTGTGGCATCCCGGTCGGCTCCCGCTGTGGCAGTCAACACCTGTCCGGGATGGCCGGGCGGCCGCTGGTATGAGATTGACGATCGCGCCCATTCAAAGTTGGCGCGTGCGGCAATCGTGCTCTCGTCCGCTGCTGCCGGTTGGCGCGCTGTTACTGGCCGCGGAAGCAGCGCTCCTTTTCCAGTTCCATCGGTACGTCAATGTTCGGTTCCTAATTTAGATTATCAGCTATCATTGGCCTGCATCTTGAGGAGTGATCATGTATATCGTCGAACGGCGCGGTATCTCTCTTGGTGCTCTCGTGTATCTGATCATTGGCTTGGTGGTAGCGCTCAGTACCGGATATTCTATCACCAGCATCGGTCAACTGTTGAACTTCATATTGGCCTTGTTCCTCTGGCCTCTGGTGTTGCTCGGCGTTAACTTCCATATCTTCGCGTAGGCCCCATCGAGGGCCTGGTACTTAATCAGACCTGGCTCCGGCGGTGAAGCATCACAGCGAGCATGACGCCGTTGCAGCTCTGGTTGCTGCACCGTGTACAGCGCACGCCGAGCCCGGTGCTGGCCATACACCACGCTGAGCTTGTCACCGGCATGTCCAGGCGGAACCTTATGCGCACTATCCGGCGATGGCGACCCAATTGTTTGCTATCGACCTTGATCCAGCTCTTGTCTGCCCTTTCCCGTCACCGTCTTCGACGCCGAATTCGGAGCAGCCTCCGGTGGAGATGGGCACTGCACATGTGGTGGTCTGCTTTGAGGTGTTGTACTCAGTCGCCGAGCTGGCTAGCATTCTCGCCGAGATAGGCGGGTGCTTCGTCAACCCGGCGAAGAGCTGCGGGTCTACGAAGATGTTCTCGCAACTCGACCGCTGGGACGTGCTATTCAACGGGGCCGTGGACCGCGTTGGACGGCCACCCTGCTTGGTGGGTGCCACACCCCGCGAGAGACACCTGCGGCGCGATGAACTGGACCGGATTCATGTGGGAACGTCAGCGCCACGTCTGGCAAGCCTCCGTGTGCTCACCTGGCCAACCGGCCCGCACATCCCTGGGACGCTGCACGGTGACCACCTCGGCTGACTAGCGCTGCGCGGCTATTGGACTCAATTTGTGGCACCCGTCAGTACGCGGTCGATCTCGCCGGCAAGCTCAATGTCCAGATCGGTGATACCGCCCTCGGAATGCGTGCTGCAGCGGAAAGTCAGGGGTTCGCCAGCGGATGTCGATGTCGGGGTGGTGATTGCGCGCCTCAGCTATCTCGGCAATCGCGCGGACGACTTCGATGGTCGCCGGGAAGCCGGGCAGTTTCGCGGTACGCACGATGGCGTTACCGTCACGCCGCCAATCGGGGAGCCCCTGCAGGGCATAGCTACCCGCTCGTCATCCCACCGTTGCGCCAGACGCAATCGTGGCCGAGCCAACCACACGGCCGACACACCGTACACAGGAAGCCGACACGCGGTGCACGGGAGACGGACACGCGGGGTCAGGCTTCGCGGGTAGTTGTTCGGAGGAGGGTGAGCCCCACGCCGACGACCAGGTAGCACCCAGCGCGAAGGCTGCTGGAAGCCAGACCGTCCAGCGGTAGGGGGTCACGCAGCACATCGACGATCGCGAACCAGCCGGTGGTGATCAGTATCGGTTGCAGCCAGTCCAGAGCGGGGATTGCAGAGAACACCCCGAGCACGATCAAGCCGCTCAACACCGCCGCGAGCACCACCAGCGGGTGGTCGGTGGCCGAGGACACCGCCAGCGCCACGGCGCCGACAGCGGCCAGCTGTCCCACGGTCCAGGCGGCGGCCAGCGAAACCCGCAGCAGCGCCGATCCCGGCCCCACCTCGGTGCCGGACAGCGTGAGCATGCCGTTGGTGCTTTCGGAAGGACCGATCAGAACCAGTCCGGTCACCATGCCCAGCACCGCGACCGCGGTGACCGCGGTGACCGCCACGGCCAGCACACCGATCGCTTTGACCAGTACTAACCGGGGCCGGCTCACCGGGGCCAGCAGTAACCCGCGCAGCGTGCCATGTGCGGACTCGCCGGCCAGCGCGTCGGCGGCGGCCATCGTCACCGCCAGCGGTAACAGCAACGTCAGCGAGATCGACAGCGCCGCAACCGGCAATACCAGGCCGTTGCCGGCGATCTGGGTGAGCAGCCCTGACCCACCCGGCGAGTCGGTCGCCACGATGCCGATTCCGATCAGCACCGGAACCAGCGCGAGCAGGCCCAGCGCGATCTGAGTGCGCGGCCGGCGCAGCACCCAGCGCAGCTCACTGCGCAGCAACCGTGTCAGCGGCGCGCTTGCCGCGTCGCGGGGGGCAGTCATCGCCCGTTTCCCTCGGTCAGCTGGGCGAACAGCTCATCCAAGCCGGTTCGCCACCGCCGCACCTCGTGTACCGCGACTCCGGCGCCGACCAGCAGCGCCACCACCGCCGGCGGATCAGTTTCAGCCAGTTCCACGCGTACCCCCTCGGGACCGGCTGCGGCGTGGATCCCGGCTGCCCGCAGCGCCTGCATCGCGACCGCCGAATCGGGGGTGCGAACGTCCAGCGCCGGAGCCTGGCCATCAAGTAGCGCCGCCAACGGACCCGCCGCGATCAGCGACCCGTGGTCAAGCACCGCAACGTGGGTGCACGTCGCCTCCACCTCGGCGAGCAGGTGAGAGGACACCAGCACGGTTGCGCCGCTGGCGTGCAGCTCGGCGATGATCCGCCGGACCTCCCGGGTCCCAGCGGGATCCAGACCGTTGGTCGGCTCGTCCAGCATCACCAGCCGTCGGGGCACCAGCAACACCACGGCCAGGCCCAGGCGCTGCTTCATCCCCAACGAGTAGGCGCGGTAACGCCGGGCCGCCGCGGGCGCCAGGCCGACCCGCTGCAAGGCCGTCTCGACCGCCTCGGGGATCGCTCGGGTAGGCAGCAGCGGCTCGGCGGCCGCGCAGCGCCGCAGGTTCTCCCGGCCGGACAGAAACGGATGGAAGCCAGGACCCTCCACCAGCGCGCCGACGTGCGGCAACACTTCACCGGCAGCGGCCGGCACCCGGGCGCCGAGCAGCTCCACACTGCCCGCGGTGGGCCGCGACAGTGCCAGCAGCAGTCGAATCAGCGTGGTCTTGCCCGAGCCGTTGGGCCCGAGCACACCAAGCACGGCGCCGGCCGGCACGTCGAGGTCCACGTTGGACACTGCCACGGTGGCGCCGAACACCTTGCGCAGCCCCTGGATCCGGATCGCCGATCCATCCCGCCGGTCCGCGGTGGACATGGCCGAGTCGGCCGTCAACGGGTCAGCGCCTCGTCGAGCACCTGTTGCGGCACCGCGCCGGCGGCGACCCGCCCGTTGGAGGTCACCAGCACGGTGGCCACTGCGGTCTGCACCACCCAGCCGTTGCCCCACGGCCCGCTGACCGGACGACCGATCCGCTGGAACACCGCCATCGGGTCGCGTTGTGTGTCCGGTGCGCCGTCTGGGCGTGTGGACGGCAGCTGCCCAAGCACCACGGTGTCCCATCCGTCGCCCTCGGTGCGGATCATGGTTCCAATGGCGTCAGGCCGGCCCGGTAGCCCGGCTTTGGGCTCGTTGGTCGATGGTTGGGAGCGCTCGACCGTGACTCCTGCCGGGGGAGTGAACTGGAACAGCGCAGGATCCTGCGTGCCGACGTTGAGGTCGGAGAAGCCGATCTGCAGTGCTGGGTCGATGGATCCGTCGGCCAGCACGGTGAGTTGCAGCGGAATCCGCAGGACCAAGTCGACCGCTACTCGCACCTCGCGCAGCAGGGTCCGTTCGGTCGGAGCGGGAGTCAGCACGAGTTGGTAGACGGGTCGTTCAGCGACGTAGTCGGTACCGTCGACGGTCACTGTGCTGCTCTGCCGCACGGTGCTCATCAGCTCCCGGGCGGCCTGCGCCGGGTCGGCCACCGCAAACCGCTGATCAGCAGGTTCAACGCCGTGTTTTAGCGCGGTCGCGGTGCGCTCGGCAGAGTCATAGTGCCACAGCGTCGAGCCGTCCTCGATCAACACCTGCTCACCGCCCGGAGAGGGCAGCGCCAGCCGGCCGTGGCCCTGCCCGTCGGACCAGACCCGGAAGGTCGTCTCCGGTTGGGTCAGCGCTGCTGGCAGGCCAGGCAGTGCGGGAAGGCCCAGCGCGTTGTCCACCGTGACGGTGCCGCCGAACGCCGGGGTCTTGGCGGTGAGCACCGAAGCCATCAGATCCTCTGCCGATATCGGCGGCAGCACCGGATCCAACGTGGCGCCGGCAGGCATGGTGAGCGCACCGAGGCCGATCGCGCCGGCCGCCGCCGCAGCCATTGCCGCCGTTACTAGCTTCATCACGTCCTCCGCCCGCCCGGCGCTGGTGATGATGCTGCTCCGTACCGGCTGAGAAAGCCCTGAGACTCCCACCGCGGACGGGCCGGTACAGCCAGCCGTTTATTGAGTGCGGTTTTCAAGCGCCAGCGCATCGCGGAGCCGGTGCGGGCTCATCAGGCCCGCCGTCGGCTGCCCGGCGCGTTGAGCTTGCAGCAGGGTCGCTTCGACGTCGTCAAGCGTGCTGCGCAGTTCGGTGAGGATGGCCGGATCGCTGGAGGCGGCGGCTTCCCGCGGGCTCAGATCATCGATCACGCCAGGAGTATCGAGCCAGCCGGCTTCGACGTCGCGGCTCATGCGATCAGCAGGCTCGTCGGCGTCGGCCGCAGACGTCGTGTTGACAAGGTAGCTCTCCAGGATCGCGGTTCGGGCTTGGCGGTCGCCGGGGTCCTGGCTCAGGCGTTGGGCGTACCGGTCACGTTCCACGGCGTCCGGGGCGACGTCGCGCAGCTGAGCCTCCAGCTCGGCGAGGCGCGCCAGCGAGTTCGCGGTGACGGTGAAGTCCTCACCGGCACGGTGGATCTGCCCGAGGCTGAGCACCCGACCGTCGGGCACCTGCCGGTGCCAGCCGATCAACTCGTCGCCGGTCTGAGTCAGCCGCTGGATGAGGCGGTCGAAGGTCTGCTCCGGGTGCGGCACCCGGTAAGTGACGCTGCATTCGTATAGGTCGTCGCCGTCACTGTTGCGGAACTGGATGGGGGGTTCGGGAGCGAAGAAGTCCGCGATCCGTTCGATCGACGGATCTGAGGCGAGCAGGTTGACCAGCTCGCGGCGCCGGTGGCGGGGGACGTGGACGGGTAGCGCGAGCAGGCGAGGCTCGCTGCCGTCGTGCAGCAACCGGCCGCAGAACAGGTCAAGCCGCTGGGCGGAGTGCGCGAACATGGTGTCGGCCAGGCGGATCGGGTCACCGTCAGGCAGCGTGCGCAGTGTCACGCTGGTATCCCGGACAACATCGACGGCCTCGTAGAGTGAGACCGGGATCTGCCGCCAGTCCTCGACCAGCTGGCGCTCGTCGGGGCGTAACCAGTGACCTCGGGCGGCGAGGAATCGCTCCACCAGGCCACCCTTGAACAGTACGAGGTCCAGGAAGAACATCGCGTACCGCTCTTCATCCTCGATCCGGTCGATCAACGGTGTGATCATCTCGATGCCGGGAGCGCGCTCAGCGTAGGTGCCCAGCAGGGCGTAGACGAGCTGGGTCCTTGTGCTCAGAGCCGGCACCGCGTCGCGCTGGCAGCAGGCCTTGAATTTCCGGCCCGACCCGCACGGGCACGGGCTGTTGCGCCCAACATCGTGAGCAGTCGCGGTCGCGGTGGCGGCGATGGCCTCGCTCAACCCCGGTCGCAGCGGGCTGGGCATGTCGGAGCGCCGGAGGTATCGATCAGCTGTGAGGTAATCTCCGCGAGCAGCGGCGTACTGGGCAGCGTCATGCAAGGCCGGCTCCAAGCCGGGGCGCAGCGTCAGCGCCTCGTCGAGCAGGTTGCAGGCGGTTGTCGAGTCCCCGGCGCCCTCTGCAGCGCGTGCGGCGACCAGCGCAACTGCGGCCTTCTCCTCCCTGCTACGGGCATGCCGCCGCAGCGCAGCAAGCTGCGGCTCGATCACCCCGCCGCGAGCTGTGTGGCATTCGATTCGGCCAGAAAGGAGGTCCAGCGCGCTATCGTCGGCCGCAGCCGCAGCGTCAAGGACGAACCGGATCTGATCTGCATCGGGCAGATCCTTGCCAGTAAGCGTTTCTACGACGGTCTCGACGTCGATGAGCAGGTCATTTTCGGCCACCCAGGCAGGCTAGACCATCGCGCCAGCTGCCTGCCCTACCCGATATGTCTTCATATCGGGTACAAGCCCGAGGAAGGCATGCTGAGTGATGTGAGCGCGCGGGTGTTGGTGGTCGACGACGAGCCGGGGATTCGGCGTGCGCTGGAGCGGGGGTTGCGCGCGGAGGGGATGCAGGTAGTCACCGCAACCGACGGGCCCAGCGGCTTGCGCGCGGCGCTGACCGGCAGCTTCGACGTGGTTCTACTGGACATCATGCTGCCGGGCTTGTCCGGGTATCGAGTGCTCGAGCAGCTGCGGGCAGCCGGGGTGGCCACACCCGTGCTGCTCGTCTCGGCCAAGGACGGCGAGATCGACCAGGCCGACGGCTTGGACCTCGGCGCCGACGGCTACCTGGTCAAGCCGTTCTCGTTCGTCGTGCTGGTCGCGCAGCTGCGCGCTGTGTTGCGCCGGCACGCCGATCAGCGTCGAGAGACGGTGGTCAAGCTGGGCGATCTGGTGATTGATCCGGCGCGGTGGCAAGTGACCTGGGCCGAGCAGCCGGTGGCGCTGTCGCCGCGAGAATTCGCGGTGCTCGCAGCGCTGGCTCACCGGGCCGGCAGTGTGATGAGCAAGGACGAGCTACTTCGCGCGGTATGGGGCGATGAGCACGCTGCCAGTCGCAACGCCGTGGAGGTCTACATCGGCTACCTGCGTCGCAAGTTGGACGCGGTTGGAGCCGGTGCCGTCCTGCAGACAGTGCGCGGGCACGGTTATGCGGTGGGTGCGCAGGACCGACCGTGAATCGGCTGGGTCGGATATGGGGCCGGATATGGGGCCGGATATGGGCGGCCCGCCCGTACCGTTGCGAGTCGCCAGTCACCACGGTGGCGGGTTTGGTGTTGTTTGTGTTGCTGGCCAGGGCGTCCACTGCGGTGGTGGCGCGGGCGCTGACGCACGCCCTGGACGGCAAGCTGGTGGCCGCGGTAAGCACCGCCACGCCCGCGGTGGCTGCTGGACGCTTGGCGCCGCAGCCGCTGGATGGGGGCGGTCCGGATCCGGGTGTTAGACGGGCGGAACACGCATCGACGGCGGTGGGCCGACACCGCTGCGATCCGCGCTCAGGCCGAGGTGGTGGTGGCCTACCCGGAGCCAGACCTCGCTGTGGCAACGCTGGAGTGTGGTCGCGACCGAGGCCCAGCGGCTGTCCGCGCTACTGGATGACCTGCTCGCGCTGGCTCGGTCCGATGCGGGCCAGCGGTTGCCCGCTGAGCCGTTGACCTCGCCGAGATGGTCCGCGACGCAGCCCGTCGCGCCGGGCCGGGAAAGGCGCTCCGGGTTACCGCGCCGGCGCCGGCCGTGCTGCACGCCGCGCCCGGCGACGTCGCCCGGGTGCTGGTTAACTTGCTGGCCAACGCCGTGCGTCATGCCGAGCACACCGTGCGGGTAGCGGTGCTGCCGGGCATCGATGAGGTACGCGTGCTGGTCGACGACGATGGCACGGGGTGCCCTTCGAGCCGGGAGCGGGTGTTCGACCGTTTTCACCGCGTGCAGGATGACGGGACCGTGGCACCGGCGGGACTGGGCTCGGGCTAGCCCTGGTCGCTGAGACGGTGCGCCATTACGGCGGCACGGCCGGGTCGGGAAGCCCCCGACGGAGGCGCCCGCTTCGAGCTGCACTGGCTAGTTGGCCGCCCTTCAAGGGCTACCAACCCGGCTCCGGGCAGCCACTAACGGCTACCAACTCGGACAAGTGGTGGGCGCGGGAATTGCGGCGCGGTGCGAGGATGTCGGGCGTGCCCGAGCCACTCAACGCTGCCCTGGCCAAAGGCTCGCAGCCTGAGGCAACCGATCAGGTCCTGACCGAGCGGCTGGTGGTGGCGGCAGCCGTGCTGAACCGGGGTCGGGTGCTCGCCCAGCAGCGGGCGTACCCGCCCGCGACCGCGGGTTGCTGGGAGCTGCCGGGTGGCCGGGTCGAGCGTGCCGAAAGTGCCAGGGCCGCGTTGGTCCGGGAATGTCGGGAGGAGCTCGCGGTCGAGGTCGTGCCGGGCGACCAGCTTGGACCGGACGTGCCGCTACCCGGCGGTTACCTACTGCGGGTGTACGTCGCGCGGCTGGCCGATTCGGCCGCGCAACCGGTCCCCATGGAGCACGCCGCGCTGCGATGGGTGGACCTCACCGCGCTGGCCGGCCTGGATTGGCTGGAGGCCGACCGCGCCGTCCTGCCGTACCTCGCACCACTCCTCCTGGGGGTGTCACCGCGATAAGCATCCATGTGGCGGCCGGGGTCAGGTGAAGCAGGCCGCTGCGGCGTGGCCCGGTAACGTTGAGAGTTCCCGGCATCCATCGAGGAGTTCCCGCGTGCCCATCGTCGCCCCCACCCGCGTGCGCACCGACCTGCGCAACGTCGCCATCGTCGCACATGTCGATCATGGTAAGACGACGCTCGTTGATGCCATGCTGCGCCAGTCCGGCGCGGTCACTGGGCGCAGCGAGGTCGACCGGGTGATGGATTCGGGTGACCTGGAACGGGAGAAGGGCATCACGATCCTGGCTAAGAACACGGCGGTCACCCGATCCACACCGGACGGTCCAGTCACCATCAACGTGGTCGACACCCCTGGACACGCCGATTTCGGGGGTGAAGTCGAGCGCGGGCTGTCGATGGTGGACGGTGTGTTGCTGCTCGTCGACGCCAGCGAGGGTCCGTTGCCGCAGACCCGCTTCGTGCTCCGCAAGGCGCTGGCGGCGCACCTGCCGGTGGTGCTGGTGGTGAACAAGGTCGACCGGCCGGATGCCCGGATCTCGGAGGTGGTCGACGAGACCCATGACCTGCTGCTGGATCTGGCCTCCGATCTGGAAGGCCTGGAAGCCGCTGCTGCTGAGTCAGTGCTGGATATGCCGGTGCTCTACGCAAGCGCTCGGGCGGGACGGGCCAGCCTGAACCCTCCACGCGATGGCGAACTGCCCGACGCCCAAGATCTCAGCCCACTGTTCGACACCGTGCTGGCGCACGTGCCGCCGCCCGCCGGCGACGGCGACGCGCCGCTGCAGGCGCACGTCACCAACCTCGATGCCTCCACTTTCCTGGGACGGATCGCGCTGTGCCGGGTCCGTGCCGGGCGCCTGCACAAGGGTCAAACCGTCACGTGGTGCCGCGAAGACGGGTCGACCCGGCCGGTGCGGATCACCGAACTGCTCCGCACCGAGGGGCTTAACCGTGTTCCGGCCGCCAGCGCAGAGGCCGGTGACCTGATCGCCATTGCGGGAATCGCAGAGATCACCATCGGCGACACCCTTGCCGACGTCGACGATCCGCGCCCACTGCCGCGGATCACCGTGGACGAGCCGGTGATCGCGATGACGCTCGGGGTCAACACCAGCCCGCTGGCGGGTCGGGGCGGGGGCAGCAAGCTCACCGCCCGTCTGGTTCGCAACCGGCTGGACGCCGAGCTGGTCGGGAATGTGAGCATCCGGGTGTTGCCGACCGCATCGCCGGACACCTGGGAGGTGCAGGGCCGTGGTGAGCTGGCCCTGGCTGTCCTGGTGGAGACCATGAGGCGAGAGGGATTCGAGCTGACCGTCGGCAAGCCACAGGTCGTCACCCGCACCGTGGACGGCACTGTGCAGGAGCCATTCGAACATCTCACCGTGGACGTGCCCGAGGAACATCTCGGTGCCGTGACCGAGTTGCTGGCCGCCCGCAAGGGCCGGATGGAACAGCTGGGTGCAACGTCGGGAGACGGCTGGGTGCGCCTGGAGTTCACCGTGCCCTCCCGCGGGTTGATCGGTTTTCGCACCGAGTTCCTCACCACCACCCGCGGCACCGGCATTGCCCACCACGTCTTCGACGGCTACCGGCCGTGGGCCGGTGAACTGCGGACCCGACGTTCGGGATCGCTGGTCGCTGACCGGTCCGGTTCGGTCACCGGCTACGCATTGGCGCAGCTGGCCGACCGGGGCACTTTCTTCGTGCAGCCGGGCGCGGCCGTCTACGCCGGGATGGTGATCGGCGAGAACCCCCGCGCCGAAGACCTCGACCTCAACGTGTGCCGGGAGCGAAAGCTCACCAACATGCGCTCGTCCACTGGCGAGGAACTCGAGCGGCTGGCTCGGCCACGGAACCTCGGGTTGGAGGAGGCGCTGGAATTCTGCGCCGCCGACGAGTGCGTCGAGGCCGCCCCGGACGTCGTGCGGGTGCGCAAGGTGGTGCTGGACGCCACCCAGCGCGCCCGGCAGCGTTCCCGAGAGCGGGTGGCCCGGACATAAGCTCGAAAGATAGCCCCGGGACACCCAGCCCAGGCATGCCCGGTCCGCGCGGTGACCGCCCTACGGCACTATATCGCCTCGTGGGAAGGCCAGCTGGCGCGTGCAGGGCGGTGACGGCGCTGATCGCCGGTGTCGCGCTCGCCGCATGTACCACGCAACCGCTGCCGCTGGTCCAACCGGGCGACGGCCCGGCGAATACCCCGGTCGCTGCGCCTGCCCAGCAGCAGATAGTGCTCGGGGTAGATCGGCTGGCCGGTGGCTTCAACCCGCACAACCTGGCGGATCTGACACCGCTGTCGCAGGCGGTCGCCGGCCTGCTGCTGCCCTCGGCGTTTCACCAAACCCCAGCGGGGCAGTGGGTGCTCGACCACACGCTGCTGGACTCTGCCGAAGTGACGGACACCGCACCATTCACCGTCACCTACCGGATCCGGCGGAACGCGCAATGGTCGGACATCACCCCCATCGCCGCTGAGGACTTCGGCTACCTCGCTGAGCAGATGCGCAGCCAGCCCGGTGTGCTGGACTCAGCCGGCTACCAGCTGATTGATCAGGTGGTGTCGCGAGACGGCGGCAAGACCGTCGAGGTGGTCTTTCACCGTCCCTACCCCGGCTGGCGCACCCTGTTCCGGCACCTGTTGCCTGCGCACCTGCTCAAGGACGCGCCGGGTGGTTGGAGCAAGGGCCTCGACGCCGGTCTTCCGGTC
This sequence comes from Actinomycetota bacterium, assembly GCA_030863015.1. Taxonomy (GTDB): domain Bacteria; phylum Actinomycetota; class Actinomycetes; order Mycobacteriales; family Pseudonocardiaceae. The sequence continues at coordinate 3,194 of JALZCO010000278.1, read as the reverse complement.
TCCGGTGGCCCATTCGCAATGGTCTCGGTCGATCCGGCCCGCGGTGAGATGATGCTGGTACGCAACGATCGGTACTGGGACACCCCAGCACAGGTCGACCGGATCCTGTTCCGCCAAGGCAGTGACGCGGCCCTGGTGGATGCGCTGCGCACCGGTGGCGCGCAGGCTGCCCTGTTCGGCCGTCCCAATGCCATTACCGAGTCATTGCTGCGCGCCGCGAATCTGGGGGTGACGCCGACGGTCGTGCCACAGCCGGTGCTCGCCTCTGTGCTGCTGCGCCCGGCCAGCCAGGTGCTGGACGACCAGCGGGTGCGCACCGCGGTGGCCGCGGCACTGGACCGCTCCTCGCTGATCGCCACCGGAGTCGCCAGCGGGCCCTCCGCGGCGCTGCGGGCTGATTCCACGGTGCTGGCTCCATCGATGCCGGGCTACCAGGTGACCGCGCCGGCCACTGGAGTCCCGGTGACGCCGGATCCGGACACCGTGCGCCGGTCGCTCACCGGCGCCGGTTATATCCGGGGCCCGGTGCACTGGGAGCGGGCCGGGAAACCATTGCGGCTGGTGGTCGCAGCGCCGGCTGATCGCGAACCCTACGGGACACTCGCCGCTCGGGTGGTCGACCAGCTTCGGACCGCCGGGATCGAGGCCGAGCTGCGCGAGGTCGACCCCGACGAGCTGCTCGGCACCATGCTCGGTCCCACGTCGGCAACTGGTGGGGAGTCGTTTCGCCCAGCGTCGGTCGCCGTTGACGAAGGCGTCGACATCGCCGTGCTGCCGCAGCCCGTGGCCGGCCACCCCGCCACCCAGCTGGCATCCTGGTACGGCTGCCCATTGGTCGTACCGGCCAGGCTGGCCCCCGCGCCGCCCAACCCGGCGGGATTGTGTGACCTGACTCTGCAGCCGTTCATCGAGCGAGCACTTGTCCAGGATGACCCGGTGGGCGCGGTAGCCCCTTCCGTCGAGGCGGCGCTGTGGGATCGAGTCGTGACGATCCCGCTTTACCAGCAGGTTTCGCTGCTGGTCAGCACAAGCCAGTTGAGTGATCCGGCGCCGGGGACGGCGCTGGAAGGTCCTCTCGACGGTGCCGCGCGCTGGCAGCTGCGCCGGTAGGGGAGGAGGTCTCTGTGATGGGGAAGTCGAGGTCGATCCCGGCCCTGATCAGCTTTCTGGTGGGGATTGTCTGCCTTGCCCTGGCCGCCACCGCTTGCGTGGCCACCAGCGGGAATGATCGTCACGACGGCAGCGGCATTGGGCCGGGGGAGACGGGTGCGCGCGGCGACAGCGGAGACGGATCGTATCGCGCGCCCCGGATCCCATCCGGACCTGCGATCGTCATCGCCCACGATGCGCCTTACTCGGCGTACAACAACAAGACGGCGCGGGCGAACAACAATCCGGATAACGCCCTGGTGCTCAACCAGGTTCTCGTAGACCCGTTCATTGTCGACGGGAACGGCAAGTTTCTTCTCAACGCTGACGTGCTGCTGTCAGCCGAGCTGACGTCGAAGGATCCTCAGGTCGTCACGTACAGGATCAAGCCGAACGTCAAGTGGTCGGATGACCAGCCGTGGAGTTGCCGTGACTTCTACCTCGCCTGGCTTGCCGGTAGCGGCAAGTCACCGTATTTCACACCGGCGACAACGCGTGGACATGAGCGAGCGACGGCCGAGTGCCGTGACGGCAACACTTTCGTCGAGACCTACCAGTCGCCGTACGCCGACTGGCGACGAAACTACATTCACAACGCCATCCTTCCGGCGCATATCCTTGAGCGGGAGACCGGGATCCCCGACATCACCGCGCTGACCCCGCAGTCCGCTCCGGCCGACTTGAAGAAGGCCGGTGACTTTTGGAACAACATGTGGACCGGTTTCAACGCCACCACGATGCCCGGGTCAGGCCCCTATCGAATCGGCAGCGCAACGCCGGGCGAACAGACCGTGTTGGTCCGAAATGAACTGTGGGTGGGCAACCCCGCGGGTCCGGAGCGAATCGTTCTCACGTCCGTTGCGGACGGTGCGGCCGCGGTGCAGGGCCTGCAGGATCAGCAGTTCAGTGTGGTGCAGCTGCCGGCTGACCCGCTGCTGGCGGATCGGCTGCGCGCGCTGTCGGTCCAGGGCGTGATATTCGAAGCGCGGGCCGGACCCACCGCCGAGCACTTGGATCTCAATCTGGCCAATGTGCTATTCAAGGATCCTGTTATCCGCACCGCTTTCGCGCAGTGTGTCGATCGCAACAAGCTGGTCGACGAACTCGTTCGCGGTGTGCTGCCGGAGACCCAACCACTGGGAAGTCTTGCATTCCTCACCGGTGACGAGGCCTACGATGATCTCTACTCCGACAAGATGGTCGCCGACGCACAGAAAGCGCAGGTGACGCTGGAACGCGCGGGGTGGGTGCTTGGTCAGGACGGGGTGTATTCGCGGGGAACGCAACGCCTATCGTTCTCCATCAGTCACGACGCTTCGCCAGGCCATTCCCGGGAAGTTGAACTCATCCGGAAGCAATGCAGGCAAGCTGGAATGGAGATCACTGACGGTGCCGTTGGAGGAAATTTGGATGAGGTGCTTGCCCGCGGACAGTTCGACGTCGCCCTGACGACGAGCTCACGGGCTCCGCGGGTGTGGTCCCTGGCCGAGCGTTACGCGACCAAAGCGAAGTTCAACTACCAGAGCTACACTAACCCTGAGCTCGACGCTGCGCTGAATGTGGCGAAGACCCAGTACGCCGAGTCCACCCAGATGGCCTCCCTTCGGAAAGCCGATCGACTCCTGGCCAACGACCTGGTATCGCTCCCACTGTTCCAGGTGCCGATCATGTGGGCCTACACCGATAACATCGACAGCGTCTACCGCCACGGATCAACCGGCGTCACCTGGAACGCCAACGAGTGGAAGATGAACTAGCGCACAGCACCGCTCACCCCGCGCGCTTGTCTCCAGGTCAGCTGGGTCGCTGCAGCTTGCAGCCGGCGAGCGCGTTCGGTGCGGACCGGGTCGGAGGGATCGACCCAGACGCCGCTCCCGGCCGCGGTCTCCGCGGTGCGGTCGGCGTGCACCACCAGGTCGTGAGTGATCAGCAGAATCCCGGCACCCCGGGCACCCGCTGAGACTACTTCTGCCAGCCGATGGTTTCCGGCGTGGCCTCGAAGAAGCGCCCGGCACCGAAGTTGGCCAGGCCCTGCTTGACGGCGA
>JALZCO010000265.1 GCA_030863015.1 Actinomycetota bacterium | reverse complement strand
GTGTCCCACCGGTTTCCCCGATGATGGCATCGCACCCGACATCCGCCGCCCGCCGGGGTGGGAATCGAACCCGTCGGCATGGAATCAGCGGCTGCCGATCGTCGGCGTTGCCCTGGTCGGGTTCGCGATTGCGACCTATCTCACGCTGTTCCAATACGGTGTCGTCGACGCGGTCTGGGAACCATTCTTCGGTAACGGCAGCGTGACCGTCCTCGAGTCGAGGCTGTCGCGGGTCTTGCCCGTGTCCGATGCCGCTCTGGGCGCCGCCGGTTACCTCGCCGACGCGGTGAGCGGCGCACTGTTCGGCGTCCGCCGGTGGCGCACGCACCCCTGGATCGTGGTCATCTTTGGCGTGGCCATCGGGCCGCTGGGTCTCGTTAGCGTGCTGCTCGTCATCGCTCAGCCGGTGCTCTTCAGCTCCTTCTGCACCTTGTGCCTGGCGTCGGCGGTGATCTCCCTTGCAATGATTCCCCCGGCGGTCGATGAGGTGTTGGCCAGTCTGCAGCGGCTGCGCCGGGTTCAGCTGGCTGGCGGCTCGGTGTGGCAGGCGTTCTGGGGACTCGACCGGGAGGCCGTGCAGGCCCGCGCCGAGGCGGGAAGGAGCTGACGTGCTCGCCCAGCTTGCGCTTGTGGTCGCCGGCCTGTGGTTGGAGTTTGCCCCCTCCGTGCTCGACTACGGCGAGCCCGCAGCGACGAGCGACCGCGTCGCCGGCCCGCTGATGGCCGCGGCGGCCTTCCTGGCGATCTTCGCCATCACTCGGGGGCTGCGCTGGTTCAACCTCCCGGTCGGCGCGTGGCTAGTCACCGCGCCGTGGCTGCTCGACTTCCCCACCGATGCGACGGTCAGCAGCGTCGTCTGTGGCGTCGCGGCGCTCGTGCTAGCCCCGGTCGGTTCACTCGATCAGAGCCGGTACGGCGGAGCGTGGCGGGCCCTGTGGGAGATCGACCGGCTGCCCGACGCACAGTCCGAATGAACCTGACGCGGCGTGCCGAGGGGACGGTCGGCGAGCGGTCAGCACGTTATTCACGACCTGCCGCGACCGCCGCTCGCCAGTGAGTTGTCAGGAGATGATCAGGTTGGGCACCACCCCGCCGGGTCGCACCTGACAGTTGCGTTGCATAACCGGACACCGCGGTTCGGTCCGCGCAGAGCGGTTACTCGGTCCCTGAGACCCCCCGCCTGTCGATGAGGAGGACTCCGTGTCGCTCACCCATCGAGTCGTGCGTGCCGCTCTTGTCCGATTGCTCGGCGGGGTGCTGGCTGTGCTCGCGCTGGCCGCATGTGGAGACAACGCGGTGCCGCGCGGCGTCGCCGCTACCGGGGCCAGTGGGAATGTCGGGTCGCTCAAACTGCGCGACGCGGTGCTCAGCGACCCCGGCGCGGACTCCGAGTTCCCCGGCTACGACCGGGGAGAGGACGCCCCCCTGCTGGTCACCATCGTCAACTACGGGGACACCGACGATGAGCTCGTGTCTGTGACGACGGCCGCGGCCGAGCGAGTCACTGTCGAGGGCGCCACCACGATCCCCGCGGGCGGCAGCGTGTCGAGCATTCCCGATGCTGACAACCCGCTGCCCGCCCCAGCGTGGGCCGTGCCGTCGCAGCCAATCGGGGATCCGATCGACGGCGCGGAGCTGTCTATTGTGCTCCGCGACCTCACCACCGAGATCCCGCCCGGTGTCCCCACCGACGTCACCTTTCACTTCCGTCAGGCGGGTGAGGTGACGCTGCGGGTGCCGGTATGCACCCCCACCTGCACCGAGACCCGTTAGCGATCAGGCGTTGCCCCGTGAGGGTTTTCAGGGCAGCCGGCCCGCTGATGGGGACATCGTCAAAGGAGGAACCGATGCCTGCACGGCCTGTTGGCACCGGCCTGATAGCCGATGCGCTGCTGTTCATCCAGGTAGGCCCCGGATGAACGAGGCAACAACCGTGATCCGGTCGGTGTCGCCGGTCCGGACCAAGCGAGACAACTACGGGCATCTGATTCCTTTACAGCGCCGCTACGCGGAGCTTGCTTCCGACGACCCTCAGCGACAGCGGCTGCGCGAGCAGCTGATCAGCGGTTACCTCCCGGTGGCCGAGCACATCGCACGCCGGTTCGCCAGCCGTGGCGAGCCGCTCGACGACCTGGTGCAGGTCGCCACCGTGGGACTGATCAATGCCGTGGATCGGTTCGAACCCACCCGCGGTTCAGATTTTTTGTCCTTTGCGGTACCGACCATCACTGGCGAGGTACGTCGGTACTTCCGCGACCACGGCTGGGCCACCCGGGTGCCGCGGCGAATGAAAGATCTGGACATTTCCATCCGGGGCACGTTCGCGGAGCTATCCCAGCAGCTGGGTCGGGCTCCCCGACCCAGCGAGATCGCCGACCGGCTGGGGTTACCGGTCTCGCACGTGATCGAAGGGTTACAGGCCGGGGAGGCCTACCGAACCTCATCTATGGATGAAATACGCGGCTTCGGGGAGAACGCAGCGACTGTGGGTGAGCTCATTGGTGGCCTGGACGGTGAACTGGCTCTCATCGACGACCGCGAGGCGCTGCGCCCGCTACTGGCCGAGCTGGGGCCCCGAGAACAGACCATCCTTGGGCTGCGGTTCTTCCACCAACTGACACAGACCCAAATCGCGGAACAGGTCGGTATCTCGCAGATGCACGTCTCGCGCGTGCTCCGTAAGACGCTCGCATTCTTACAGGACCGCATGTCCGGCGTGGATTGATTGGGCCACTACCTCGGGCGCCGCTAAGGATCTTTGGCATGAATGTCATGCAACTCTTGGGAAGGAGATCCTTTCATGACCAACAAGGAACCTCAGCAGGTGGTGGTGGTGACCGGTGCCAGCGGCGGCATCGGCCGAGCGAGTGCGCAGGCCTTTGCGGCCCGCGGCGCCAAGGTGGCGTTGCTGGCCCGCGGAGAATTGGGCCTGCAGGGCGCGACCAAGGAGGTCGAGGCCGCGGGCGGGACAGCGCTGGCGATCCCCGTCGACACCGCCGACTACGGGGAGGTCGAGGGAGCCGCCGACCGGGTGGAGCAGGAGCTGGGGC
>JALZCO010000253.1 GCA_030863015.1 Actinomycetota bacterium | reverse complement strand
GCATCGGGCAGATGAGGCCCGCTAACTCGCGCAGCTCGACGGATACTGCTTCCGGTACTGCCAAGTTTTACCGACCGTTAACCGAACTCGGGCTGGCGGGTAACCGAACCCTTCGTAGCGTCGGTTTCATGGTCATCCCGAGGCAGCAGTGAGGACAGCGCGACGGCCAGGCTGGCCGCACCCACCCGAGCCGGAGGTGTTCGAGGCATCTTTCGGCGGCCAGCCCTTCCGCTACTCCCCTGCAGTAGAAATACTGTCCTCTCGCCTCCTGCGGGCCGGCCCTGACCTGTCCCGCCGCTTCAGGGTGGGCACGCTTTGTCGCCACGGCGAGGCACTCGATGCAAGGAAGGGAAGTGCGTGGACGGGGTCATGGTGCGATGCTTGTACGCCACAGTGATCGGGCTGGTGTTGATCGTCAGCGGTTGTACGATTGGCCAGCGTCCCGATGCGCCGCCCCCTTCCGCACCGCCGCCCTCCCACCAGGCCGGCCCGCTGCCGGCCGACTGCGCCGACCGGATCACCGAGCCCGAGCAGGCCAGCGACGCATTGGTCCGGGCGCAGCCCGGTGCCACGGTGTGCGTGAGCGGCGACGCTCTTCAAGACGCCGAACTGGCGATGACTACCTCCGGAACGGCTCAGCAGCCGATCACGATTGTTTCCGATGGCGCGACCATCCGCAGCATGAGAGTCAGGGCCGACTACGTCGTGATTCAGGGGCTGACACTGCGTGACGGGGATGGCCTGACGATGACGGGTCGGGGACTCGTCGCCCGTGACAATGTGATTTACAACGCTACCGAGAACGGCTTGACGTGCCTTAGCTGCGTTGACTCGACCATCGAGTCGAACACTGTGCAGCGTGCCGACGGGACCGGGATCTACCTTACCGGCAGGCAGATCACGGTACGGGGCAACACGGTAAGCGAGTCGGTCCTGCGCACTCAGCGCGACGCCGACGGCATCCGATTTTTCGGCATTGGCCACCGGTTGATCGGGAACACGATCAAGGACATCAAGGCCAGTGGCTACGGCGACGAGGGTCCGCACACCGATTGCTTCCAGACCTATGACACCGACCAAGGCGCACCCACCTACGACGTCGTCATCGCCGACAACATCTGCACGAACGTCGACGTCCAGTGCCTGATCGCGACCATCGACGATCCCCGTGCCCCCAGCGCCCCGCCGGGACAGGCCACGATCACCTTCGTCGGCAACACCTGCCAAGTCAACGGTTCCCAGGCAGTCTTATTGCGGAACTTCCCCCAAGTGAACATCCGCGACAACCGCTTCTCCGGTCCCAGCGACCGTGCGGTGCAACTCAGCGGGGAGTCGACCGACTGCACCGTGGTGGGCAACACCGTGACAGGTCGCATGCGCCCATTCGAGGTCGACCGGCAATCCAGAGCAGGGTTCCAGGCGGCGGGCAACACCTCGGGCTGATATAGATGCTGGTCTCCGCCCCGGAGATGCCGGCCGGAAATCCGAGATAGTTCTCGATCCGCGAGGATTGCGCGGCTTGCTCACCGCGCGCCACCGGACGCAGCGGGACCGTCGTCAGCTGCACCGTCCAGCCTGGCAAAGCATGGCGCCACGCGCCCTGCCCCTCAGGGGTCGGGTCGTAGGGGAACAGCGTCAAAATGTCAGGCAAGGGGCGCCGCGATGCCCTCAGACATCTCCGGTGCCCTATCCGTCTTCGACGTTTTTCCACTAAATCCAGCAATTCGTCTCCCGGGGCTTGGTTTTCGTCTTGCGGTTCAAGCAGTAAGTGGACCAACGGGAGAGCGCAGCATCCCGCGAGGGGCATAGCTGGGCTATGCCTTGGCGGTGGATGGCCGCGTCCGAGGCGAGCAGGTGGTTACACGGTCTCCGCGACGACCCAAGTAAGACGTCCTACGGACCTGGATCGCCGTAGCTAGGCACGGTAGTCATTGGCGAGGTTAGCGCCGTTCCGCTCGCGCGGGAGTTCCACGGATTATGCCCAGCCGCCTCAATCCGCTACCTGTCCCGATCCCGGCTATCGAGACGGCCTCGCCAAGTGTAGATCAACATGTCATCATATCTGCATGGGGCCACTATTCAGTGAGAAACACCACATGACGTCCTGGCATGTCGGGGCAAGAGAGCAGTCCGTGGCTAGTCAGCGACCGATACCCCGCCGGCTGGCCGTCGCTGTCGTTGCAGCCGTCATGACTCTTACGCCGGTCGCCTGCGGCGATGAGGAATCCAGCGATGAATCCAAGGCGCCGCCCCCGGCACCCGCCGCACCCCCGAATCGCGCGACCCTGTCCGGCGTCGACACTTTCGCTGCGCCTAACCCGGGTGTCGAGGCGGTCACCTACAATC
>JALZCO010000245.1 GCA_030863015.1 Actinomycetota bacterium | reverse complement strand
TTTATTTATCCCCGACCTGAGGCCAGGATATTTACGACAACTAGGTGAATAGGCTGGCCTCGCTAATTGCTGTCCGTACACTTGTCGCAAGTGGTCAACAGCAACACCAGCAGGAGGGGGTACCGCGGAGGTACGTACCGGTGACCAGTAAGGGTCAGCCAGCCAGCGATCGGCGCCGAGCGATACCTGCACCATCTACATTGCACCGAGGCTTTGCGCCTTCCTTTTCCTGGCGCGGCACTTGCATATCACCCGTCTCTGGTGCCAGACGTTTAGCGGTGACGCATCCACCCCCGGATCAATGTGAATACCCACAGACGGTTCATGACATCTTGTAACTGAAGCACAGTCAGCATGATCGTTTGGCGCTGAACGAGGACCAAACGGCTTCAGTTGCCGTGCATGTGGCGAGGGGATATCGGCGCGACTACGCCCACCCCTTCGGGCGCCTTTTGGCGACCGGGAACGGAGTCAACGTGTCCCAAGGTAAGCACAGAGCGGCCACAGTGTCCCGCGGTAAGCACAGAGCGCCGAGTCGACAGCCCTCACTCGGTATTGTTGCCGCTGCTTGTGTCTCCGTGGCCGGGAGTGGGCTATTCACGGGTACCGCAGCCGCTGCGCCGACCGTAAACTGGGATGCAATCGCGCAATGCGAATCTGGCGGGAACTGGGCCATCAACACTGGCAATGGTTACTATGGTGGTCTACAATTCAAGCTTTCGACCTGGCGCGCTAACGGGGGAGTGGGTAACCCCGCGAATGCCACCCGGGAGGAGCAAATCGCCGTCGCCGAGCGGGTCCTGGTATCGCAGGGCATCGGTGCGTGGCCGGTGTGCGGCAAACACGCCGGGGACATCGCCACCACCCGAATGAAGCCGAAGAAGCCGGCAGCCCGGCCTACCCCCAGCAGCCCGCCCACCTCAACGGGTCCGACGTCGGGGTACACGGTGGTGTCCGGGGATACCCTCTGGTCGATCGCTGCTGATCACGCCGTGCCCGGCGGCTGGCGACGGATCTATGAAGCCAACCGGAACGCTGTCGCCGATCCGGACCTCATCCGGGTAGGGCAAACGCTGCAGATCCCGCTGTAGTCCCTCAGCGACCGACTAACCTCGGACGAGCCCTGGGAGCACCCCGGAGCTGAAGTTCGCCGGACGGGTCGTCGTTGCACCGGCGTTTGGGAAAGTCAACAGCCGGGCATGCCCGGTGGTCGGCTAGGAGCGTGGCGATGGGTGGCGGTGCGTTGGGCAGTGTCGATACCGATCAGAGTGGAGGGTCATTGACGCATCAAGCCCTGCTGTACGGGTCTGAGGAGGAATTCCTCACGGTCACTGTTCCCTTCATTCGAGACGGCCTGGACCGCGGTGATCCGATCCGAGTCGCCGCTACCGGCCGTAATACTCGCTGGCTGCAGGCAGCGCTGGGTGTCGACACCCCCCATGTGGCGTTCTTTGACAGCAGCCAGTGGTACCGGCATCCGGTGCGGACGTTGGCGGCGCTGCACCACACCGTGCAGGCGGCTGCATCGGGCGGGCAGCTGCTGCGGATGATCGAAGATCCGATGTGCACTGCCCGTACCAGGCAGGAAAGCAAGGAGTGGGCTCGATACGAGTCACTTGTCAACGCCGCACTGGCGCGAGCCAACGCCGCGTTGGTGTGCACCTACGACACTCGCCTGGTGGAATCCGATGTCGTCACGGAGGTCGCCCGGACCCATCCGGAGCTGGTGATCAACGGAGATTCCCAGCCCAGCCGGAGCTACGTCGATCCGGCGGTGTTCAATGCCGAATCCGACAGGTTGCCCTTGCCGCCGGCGCCCCCTTCAGCCTTGCGGTTGAAATTTGACGGAGTGGGCCAGCTGTCCACCTTGCGCGGGTTCGTGATCTCCTACGTCACCTGGGCGGGAGCGGCTGTGCACGCTGCCGAGCGGTTTGTGCAGGCGGTCGACGAGGTGGCAACCAACGCGATCGATCACGGCGGTGGATCGGCCCTGCTCCGGGTCTGGACCGATCCGCAGTGGATATCGTGCGAAGTCAGCGACACCGGCGCTGGACTGCGCGACCCCTTGGCCGGGCGCTTGCCTACCGGCTTCACTGCGCGCGGAAGAGGGCTGTGGTTGGCTCGACAGTTCTGCGATCTTGTCGAACTGCACAGCGACCCGGCTGGCACGACCGTACGGTTGCATCTGGCTCTACCTTGACGCCGTGCCTTGACGGCGGCGACGGCCTTCCTGCCGCCAGGCTGTACCCGGCGCTGGCCGTCCGGACCTGTCAGGCTGACCTCTTCAGAGCGTCCGGCACGCTGTCAGCGAAGGTGAAGTGCTCCCGCAGTCCGGTGGCGTCCAGTGCCAGGTTTGCAGTCCGGGAGTTGCACACCAATCGCAGCTCACGGTCTTCTTGGGTAGCGAGGTCATTGGCTTCGAACAGCACGGACAGCCCGGCAGAACCCAGGAACCGCACACCATCAAGGTGCACCACTACGACCTGGGCGACAGTTAGCTGCGCGGTCAAGAAGGTGGCCAGTTCCGGTGCGGTCAGTGCGTCGACCTCGCCTATCACGGTGACGACGCGTGCGTCCTGACCGTGTTCGGTGACCTCCAGGCCGATGTCGGCGGGGAAGTCACTGCTCACATTCACAGTCACACACTGCACGATATAGCCCGGATCACGGGGAGGCGCCCGGCGCCCGGGCGAGGTTGCTGATCGGTGCTATTTCGTCGGTGTGCGGCACCCCGAGGGCCAACACCGCCAGATCGACGCGGCCCCGCTGCGGCGTCCGTGCTCACACCTGCATCACCCGGTGGGCGCGGTCAAGGTACCTGACCAGGCCTGGCGCTGCGTAGGAGGGCATCCGCCGGCGTCGTTCGATCGCGCTTTAGGCGACGTACTCGTGGGAGTGATCGGTGATGCCAAGGTTTCGGACGCGCGGTGGGAGCAATCGGTAGAAGCCCTTCCGGGACTCGTGCAGCTCCCCCAGCGCATCGGGAGGACGTACCTACCCGTATGTCGAAGCGAGTCGTCTTCGCCGGGCGGTAGCGGTGCGAATGCGTCGGTGTCGAACACCAGGCCGCAAGCGCTGGCCCGATCCACCATCCAGCACAGCGCGATCTCGGCCAGGGCGGGATCCGGGTAGCCACCACCGATGTCGGAGTGGACCCCGGCGAACCACACCTGCTCCAACCGCTGGCCATCCGCGTTCGCCTGCTGCTTCCAGATCGTCGGTCGGAACGGGCCTCGCTTCTCGTCGATCGCCAGCGCCTGGAAGGCGGCGTCGACGGTCGTGCTCAGGTCCGTGTCGTGAAACTGCCATCGACGGTTGAGCAGGTTGACCAGACGTAGCCTGCTGAACGGAATGCCGAGGGCGCCCACGGTGTCCCAGACACCAATGAAGCGAATGCGGGTCTCGTAGGAGTACGAGCGCCTGAAGAGCTGCGCCTCGATGCTCTGTGGGTGGGTGCGGCTGCGTCGGCTGCGATAGAACGCATACGCCTCGTCGACCCGGCCGGCGTGCTCCCGCCGCAGGATGCCGCAGTTGCGCACGAAGCCCACGGTGCTACGCACGTGAACGCGCCCCGGCTGAACCCGAAGAAGAAAAGCTCGTCACCTGGCCCGAAGGTCTGTACGAGGAAGCGGTAGGTGTCGCGGACATCGCGTGACAGGCCAAAACCGAACGCGCCTCCACGGATACGTTCCCCACGGTTGGTGCCGACGCCCCGATGGTAGAAGGTCCACTGGTCTTGACCGGAGAAGTCCTTCGGCGCGACGCTCAGCGCAACCTTGGTGACGTTCGTCGGCGCCGAGCGGCCGCCTCTGAGCTGGTCGGGAGTGTTCCAGGTGCCATCGCAACACACCACCAGACGCTTGGGCATAGCCTCCCCTGACGATCGACGTTCACCGTCAATCCATCCGTGCGCGCCGAGACGACGTCGATGCCACGTGGAAGAGTCGCGTGCAGGATTGCTGCAGATGGCGCGGACGCCGTGGTATCTAGGCATCCGCCCCGACACGCCTGCCCGTGAAGTGAATATGACCAGTACGGGATGTGGTCTGCATGCTATCGGCGCAGTAGTGCGCCAGATCCGGGATGTGACGTCTGTGCTGAGCTCCTGGAGGCATCATGTGCATCGGAGGTGTGATGAACGAGCAGGCCGTCGTGCAGCATTACTCGCGTGCAGGGTTGGAGCAGCAGATTCTCGATGTGCTGACGACGGTCGGTGCAGACCTTGAGCACCTGGATCCTGATCAACTGACACCGGTCGACGAGTTTCACATTGGTGGCCGATCGGCCACGGTTGAGTTGGTCAACCAACTCGACCTCCGGCCAGGGTTGCGGGTGCTCGACGTGGGCAGCGGGGTGGGTGGTACTGCCCGTTATCTGGCTCGTCAGCATGCTGTGGAGGTGACCGGTCTCGACCTGACGATGGATTACGTGCAGGTTGCCGCCTCGCTTACCCGGCGGGTCGGACTCGCGGATCTCGCCCAGTTCCGCCAAGGGAGCGCGACAGAACTGCCGTTTCCTGATGGCTCGTTCGATCGTGCAATCATGCTGCACGTCGGGATGAACATTGCCGACAAGGCGGCCCTGTTCGCCGAAGTCCGGAGAGTTCTCGTGCCCGGAGGCATCCTCGGCGTCTACGACGTGATGCGCGCCGGGCCAGGTGACATCGCTTTCCCGGTGCCGTGGGCCGCTACCGCTGCCACCAGCTTTCTCGCCGAACCGGCGTCCTACCGGGAGTTGCTCGCGAACACCGGTCTAGCGGTGCAGTCCCAACGTAACAGGCGGGACTTCGCACTCGACTTCTTCAGTGAGATGGAAGCACGAACTGCCCAGAATGGGCCGCCCGCGCTCGGCTTGCACATTGTCATGGGCCCAGACGCACCGTTGAAGATCGCGAACATGGTCGACGGTCTGAGACGCGCCGTGCTGGCTCCGACCGAGATGATTTGCCGAAGATATCCGTGATCCTACGATGAGCAGTCTCAGCGTAGGTTGTAGAGCACCGCACTGCCGATCGGCCGCAGTAGCAGCAACCATCAGGAGCGGGCCATGACCGAGCGATGCTGGAGTCGGCGCGAGTTCCTCCGGCGCACCGCGGTGGCAGGGGCCGTGGCCCTGGGCGGCCCCGCGCTGTTATCGGCGTGCACCAGCACCGGCAGCGGGAGCGGCAGCACGCTGGAGAACGCCCGCAGCACTGGCACGATCAAGGCCGGTATCGCCAACGAGGCGCCTTACGGGTTCACCGACCCGACCGGCAGGGTTACCGGAGAGTCGGTCGAGGTTGGCCGTGCGGTGCTGAAGGCGCTGGGTATCAACGACCTCCAAGCAACCACTGTCGAATTCGGTTCGCTGATCCCGGCGCTCAACGCCCGCCAGTTCGACATGGTCGCTGCGGGCATGTTCATCAATCCCGCGCGATGCGCAAACGCGGCCTTCTCCATCCCGGACTACACCGCGCCAACGGCGTTCCTGGTGCCCACCGGCAACCCGAAGGGTGTGCGGACCTTCGCCGACGTCGTGTCGAAGAATCTGCGCCTGGCCGTGCTGAGCGGGGCCGTAGAGCAGGGGTACGCGGAGAAGAGCGGGGTGCCCGACAATCAAATCCAGGTGTTCGACACTCAGAACACGTTGCTGCAGGCCGTGACGGCAGGCAGGGTCGACACCGCGGCCCTGACCAACATCTCGTTGAACGACATGGTGAAGAAGAACCCCGCTGCCGCGGTGGAAGTCACCCCCGGTTTCTTCCCGACGATCGAGGGCCGGCAGACGATACCGGCGGGCGCGTTCGTGTTCCGCAAGGGTGAGGACGCGCTGGTCAGCGCGTTCAACGTCGAGCTCAAAAAGCTGCAGGACAGCGGGGAGTGGCTGCGGCTCGCGCAGCCGTTCGGCTTCACGCAGGACAACGTGCCCAAGGCTGATGTGACCACCGAGCGGCTCTGCTCAGGGGGCTGAGCCCTGTTGGACAACCTGCCGCAGATCGTCTCGGTCCTGCTCCAGGGGCTGCCGGCGACGGTCACCGCAACGGTCGGCGGGATCGCGCTGACGATCGTACTGTCCTTCGCCGCGGGGCTCGCGCTGCTGTCGAGCAGCCGGGTGGTGCGCGGGCTGACCCGAGTCTACGTCGAGGGCTTCCGGGGTACCTCCGAGGTCGTCCAGCTGTTCTGGATCTACTTCGTGCTCCCACTGCTGGTCGGGGTCCAGCTGGTCCCGCTGTTCGCCGGCGTCCTCGTGCTGGGGCTCAACCATGGCGCTTACGGCGCGGAGATCGTGCGGGGGGCGGTGCAGTCGGTGCCGCGGGCGCAGTATGAGGGCGCGATCGCGCTGAACTTCTCACCGGTGCAGCGGATGCGCCGGGTAATCCTGCCGCAGGCCGTCGTGGAGATGCTGCCGCCGCTGAACAACCTGTTCATCCAGCTGCTCAAGTCGACTGCAATCCTGTCGCTGATCACGGTTGCAGAGGTGACCCGGCAGGGCCGCGATGTGCTCGTGCCCAACTTCGGCGGTAACATCGTGCTGATTTTCGTAGCGATGCTGGTGATCTACCTGGTGCTGGCCGTGCTCATCACGGTGGTCATGCGGCTGGCAGAGCGTCTCGCCGCGGCGAAGGTGGGGCGTCGCCCGTCGCAAGAAGCCCGGATCGCGGCGACCACGGGCTCGAGGACTACCTGATGCCGCTGTGGGACTGGGACTACGCGTTCAGCATCCTGCCCGACCTGCTGCGCGCACTCGTGACGACGATCGAGATCACCCTGCTCGCCTCCGCCGTGGCGCTGCTGCTCGGTCTGCTCATCGCCATCGTCCGGTGGGCCCGGATCCCAGTCATTGACCAGCTGGTGCGGGCGCTGGTCGAACTCATCCGCTCCACCCCGCTGCTCGTGCAGATCTTCTTCCTGTTCTTCGTGCTGCCGCAGTTCGGCATCACACTCAGCGCACTGGTGGTGGGAGTGCTTGCACTCGGAGTGCATTATGCGACGTATACCTCGGAGGTCTACCGCGCCGGCATC
Organism: Actinomycetota bacterium; assembly: GCA_030863015.1. Lineage (GTDB taxonomy): Bacteria > Actinomycetota > Actinomycetes > Mycobacteriales > Pseudonocardiaceae. The sequence continues at coordinate 648 of JALZCO010000245.1, read as the reverse complement.
GAGGCGGTCCCGACCGGGCAATGGGAGGCGGCTACCGCACTGAGCCTGCCGCGTATGCGGACGTGGACCGGCGTCATCCTGCCGCAGGCCATCCCGCGCGTGCTGCCCGCGCTGGGCAACTACGTGATCTCGATGTTCAAGGAGGTCCCGCTGCTGCTCGCGATCGGGGTGGTGGAAGTGGTCAACGCGGCTCGCGAGATCGGCTCGGTCACCTTCCGGTTCATCGAGCCCTACACCATCGCCGGGATCCTGTTCCTGCTGTTGAGCTACCCAGCTTCGATACTGGTCCGACGACTGGAGCGCCGCCGTGCCGATGTCTGACACGACCACCACCGAACCCATGATCGTCTTTGACAGCGTCGAAAAACGCTACGGCGCCAACGTGGTGCTCGCCGAGCTTGACTTCACGGTCCAGCCGGGCGAGCACGTCACGCTCATTGGACCGTCCGGCTCGGGCAAGACGACGATCCTCCGGCTGCTCATGACGCTGGAGAAGGTCGACGCCGGCACGATCCGCGTGGGTGGGACATACCTGTCGCATATGGAGAAGGGCGGCAGGCTCGTTCCGGCGGACGAGAAGCACCGCCGCGAGGTGCGCAAACGCATCGGCATGGTGTTCCAGCAGTTCAACCTGTTCCCGAACATGAC
>JALZCO010000179.1 GCA_030863015.1 Actinomycetota bacterium | reverse complement strand
GCTCGGTGCCCGCCGCCCGCCAGCACGCATCCCGGGCGCGGCGCACTGCCGCATCGGCCGATCCGCCGGCCCGGGTGGATTTAGCCGAGCAGCGCCGGGTGCTCGACGCGTTCCTCGCCGCGCTGGCCAGTGGTGACCTCGCCGCCCTGGTCAGTGTGCTGCATCCGGATGCTGCGGTGATCGGCGATGGCGGCGGCAAGGAGCGCACCGCGCGGCGGCCGGTCCGGGGCGCCGCCAAAGTGGCCAGGTTCATCCTGGGCTTGCAGCAGCGCTATGGCCCCGAGCGGCTTGGCGCTGCCCGGTTGGTGCTGGTCAACGGGGACCTGGGGATGCTCATCCCGCCGTGGCCAGGCGACGCTGGACATCCGCCGCTGGCCGGCCGGGTGTCTTGCTTCGCGATCCGCAGCAGACGGGTGGTGGCGATCTACGACATCGTCAACCCGGACAAGCTCGCCCATCTCCGCTGCTGAGTGGCGCACCTGTCGGGCACCGGTACGGCCGATTGACGCCGCCACTGCCCGCTGCCTACCGTCAGGTGCTCGACGGAGTGAGTAAGCCGGTGCAAACCCGGCGCGGGCGCGCCACTGTGAACGACACCCGCTGGGGTTTAGTGAGTCAGACACTTCGCCGTCGTGATTACCGTCTAGTGGGTCGCGTCAACCCAGGGAGGTATGACCGTGAGTGTCATCTCCGTTCCCGCGCCGATTCCAGTTCGCATCCCGTTGCGGGAGATTCTGCCCTGGGCGATCTTCGTGGGCATCCTCGGTCTCATTTTGCTGTATTTCATCGGCGTCGAACAGGGTGCGATGTCGACCGTCGCGGGTCACTATCTGCACGAATTTTTGTACGACGGGCGGCATCTGCTTGGTGTCCCCTGCCACTGATCACCGCGCCACACCGCCATGAGGATGTTGTTGGTGCGTGGCATGCTCTCCGGTCTGATAGCAGGGCTGCTCGCACTGGTATTCGCCTACATCGTTGGCGAGCCGTCGGTCGTCAGTGCGATCGACTTCGAGTCGGCCGCACAGGTCGCCACGGGTCAGACTCCAGAGCCGGAAATGGTCAGCCGGGCGGTGCAGAGCACGATCGGCCTGGCCACCGCCGTCGTCGTGTACGCCGTCGCATTCGGTGGCCTGTTCAGCCTGGCGTTCGCCGTCGCCTACGGCCGCATCGGCGGTCTCAGTGCGCGTGCCACGGCCGCCGTCCTGGGGCTGGCCGGCTACCTCACGGTGTTCGTCGTGCCGTTCCTGAAATATCCCGCCAATCCGCCGGCGGTCGGCAACGCCGACACGGTCAGCCAGCGCAGCGCGCTATACCTGGTGATGGTGGTTGCGTCGGTACTGCTGGCAGTCGCGGCGACCTATCTCGGCCGGGGACTCACGTCTCGCCTGGGCGCCTGGAACGCCGCCCTGGTGGCAGCCGCGGTGTTCGTCGTGGCCGTGGCCGCTGTCCAGTTCCTGCTACCCGATATCAATGAGGTACCCGATGCCTTCCCGGCGACGGTGCTATGGGAATTCCGGGTCGCCTCACTGGGCACCCAGCTGGTGATGTGGGCAACCATCGGCCTGCTCTTCGGGGCGCTGGTGGCCCGCGCAGTCACAAATGAGGCGGCGCGAGGCATGCCTGTCCGGAGGTGAACCCCTGGTCGGTGATGCCCAGGGCATGGTTGAACCGGGCCCGGTGGTTCTCTACTGCGATTGCGTAGGTCAGCTCCACCAACCCCTCGTGCCCGAGCTCGGCATCCAGTTCAGCGACCATCTCATCGGTGACCGTGGTCGGTAACGCGGTCATCGCGTCGGCGTAGACCAGCGCACGGCGCTCGGTAGAAGTGAACGCCGGCGACGTCTGGTAGTTGTCCAGCTCCCCCAGCCGCTGGAGGTCCAGGCCGTGGTGGCGCTGCAGCATGGTGCCGAAGTCGACGCACCACGAGCAACCCACCTGAGTGGCCACCCGATACACGACCAGCTCTCGCAGGCTGGCCGGCAACCGCCGCATCGCCTTCTCGTTGCCCAACTCCCACAGTGTGTAGGCCCAGAATGCCGCACGATGGTGCAGCAGCATGGTGGCCGGTTTGGGCACGGCCCCGTAGCGGTGGCGGGCGATGCGGTAGGCCAACCGGCCAAGCGGACCGGCGTCGCGGGTTGACACTCCGGCAATGCGCGGCATGGTGATCCCTCCTTCAGCTCGACCCGCCGGTGGCGGGCCTCCACGAGAAGGACGGGCCAGCGCCCGCGGACGTGACAGGCTCGTGAGTGGCATTCAG
>JALZCO010000176.1 GCA_030863015.1 Actinomycetota bacterium | reverse complement strand
TATTTTTGTCGAAATTCGGACATTAGTTTTATGCAACTGCCATCGTCTAACAGAACGGTCTCAACACCTTTTTGATGTAAACGGTCCAGGTCGCCAAGGTAGGTGGTTGCTTCGCCGACTACTACACGAGGGATCTTAAAGAATAGAATTGCTCCGGAACACAGCTCGCATGGAGATAGTGTAGTGTAGTGTAGTGTACAAGGTTGTACCGCGGTATGTTTCTTGACAACCGGCATTCCGAAGACACACGACTTCGCCGTGTGCAATTGGGTCTCCCCTTTGGACTCGCTCGTTATGGCCAGATGATGACAGCGTGTCCCCGCGAGCGAGCACGGCGCCAATGGGAACACCTCCTTCCCGCAGCGACTTTCGAGCCTCAGAGATTGCGATATTCATCAATCCTATATCTGTTTTGTGCACTGTCGTGGCCACCGCGCCATCATACCGACCTTGCCAACTCGCTACTTCACCGTCTCGGATGCTTGTGGGTGCCGAATAGGTCATCCAAGTCATGCGACCTGGGCATATTCGTGGATCAGCCCACCGAGTCGGTCGCCACGTCGGAGGTGCAGGTCAGGCGATGAGGCTGGCGGCGGGAGTGGTCTGAGCGGTGCTGCTTGATGTAGTGCGCGGTGGGGACGGTGTTGGTTGAAATGCGCCACGTACTCGGTTAGCACGTGTTCGAGGTGGCGCCGGTTGAGGATCAGTATCCGGTCGAGCAACTCGCGGCGGGCGGTGCCGATCCAGCGTTCGGCGATCGCGTTCACCCGAGGCGTCCGCACCGGTGTGCGCAAAATACGAATTCCCTCGCTGGTGAAGACGGTATCGAAGACACTGGTGAACTTGCTGTCTCGATCCCGGATTAAGAGCGTGAAGCTCGCTACGCGGTCGCCGAGATCGATCAGGAAGTTGCGTGCCTGCTGGGCGACCCAGGTGCCGCTCGGGTTCGCCGTGATGGCGACAAGGTGCACGCGGCGGGTGACATGCTCCACGAAGAACAGTACATACAGCCGCTGGCCCAGCAGCGTATCGATGCAGAAAAAGTCGGTGGCGAGAATGCCCTGTGCCTGGACTGCCAGGAATTGTCTCCAGGTAGGGCCATCGCGGCGCGGTGCGGGGTCGATGCCGGCTCGCTTGAGAATCGACCACACCGTGCTCGCCGCAATCGGGTAGCCCAGCCCAGCAAGTTCACCGTGGATGCGCCGGTAACCCCACGAGGAGTTCTCCGAGGCCAGCCGCAGGACCAACCGGCGCAGTTCGGGCGCCGTACGGCGCCCTGCGGTGCGCCGACCGGGGTGGGTCCAGCGTTGCTTGACCAGGTCCCGGTGCCATCGCAAGATCGTGGCTGGGGTGACGATCCGATGCAGCTGGCAGGCCCGGGACAGCAGCCGAGTCAGTGCCGCGAACACCGCCCGATCCGCCCACGACAGGCGCGGCCGCCTGACCTGGCGACGCAGCACCGCGACCTCATGACGTAACACCAGGATCTCCACGTCCTTCGACTGGGAACTACGGGCCAGCAGTCCAAGCCACGCCACCAGCTGCCGGAAGATGAGATAGAGCAGTCGTACCGCCACGGTCGGCGATCATGTCCGACAGCCACCGTCGAGCGACGCCGCAGGTCACCACTCTGGATGAGCTATCCGGCACCCACAGGGCGCTGGGGGTTCTCTATCTCTAAGTGGTGTCGCGCAAGATCGGCCAGACAGGTGCCGGCTGCAGGCGCGACGACCGAAGGAGAAGTGTCGGCGTCGGCCCAGGGAGATCACATGGCCGCTAGTCATGAGCGCGCACAGCGGGGAGTTGATGCCCGGGATGTGTCACTCGTCAGCATCAGTCCTTGCTCTGAGGCTGATGCTGTGGTGGTACTTAATACGGTCACCGACGACGGTTTCACCCACCACCGTGCAGATGACCTGGACACCGAGGCCGCGTACTACCGCCACCGGGCCATCCAGGAGGAACAGGCACTGGGTCCTGGCTACTACGTTGACCTCCTCCGGGGCATGGCAACAGACCAGGCCGCATTGGCGCAGCGCATACGGACCGGGAAGGCAGCACCTT
>JALZCO010000174.1 GCA_030863015.1 Actinomycetota bacterium | reverse complement strand
GCCCCATGCCGCGCCACTGCGCAGTCCGACACCCACGGTGGAGGCGCGACCGAGCTGAGCGGCACGACCGGTGTCCAGCCGCGCACCGTCCGGATTGAAGACACGGATCCCATCGGCTGCCACCACCACGGGTTCGCTGAAGGTCAGCGACACCGTGGTGGGTGGGGTAGCGACCACCGCACCCTGCCCAGGATCGCTCGAGATCAGCACCGCATGGGCTACCGCCGAACCGGCACCGACGAGTGCCCCGAGGACCGCGCAGACGACCGTCGCCACGCCCGCTCGCAGCACTGGTCGGCAGCGCACGGACCGCATGTCAGTCCGCGGTACCGGGTCCCTGTCTTCGGTTCAGCAGACTCAAGCCGATCCCGATGATCCCCAGCACGATGCCCACGATGCCGAGCAGCACGCCCGCGCTGCTCGAAGAATCCGCGTCTCCGCTGGTGGCGGCCGTCGTCACGCTCGCGCTAGCTGGTGTCAGCTTGAGCACCGGCGCGGGATGCTCAGGCTCGGCGGCACCGGGGGCAGGCGTGTCGATCCACCGCACCACCTCGCCGTTGTCATAGGTCTGCAACGCCTTGAAGACCAGCTGATCGGTGTCGGTTGGCAGCGGGCCCAGCGACACGTCGAACTCCTCGAACATTCCGGGCGCAATCGTGCCTCCGACCCAGGTGATCTTGGACACCGTCTCGGTGACCTGCTCGCCGCCCTGGGTGGTGATCGGCTGTGCCAGCGCCGTCTTCTGCACGGTCGAGGTCCAACCGGGGACCGCACGGGTAGACACGGACACGATGGGATGGTCGCTCGGAAAATTGATCTCTAGCACAGTGGTGGACGCAGTGTCACGCTCGTTGGGCACCCTGAAGGCAACCTTGGTATAGCCGCCTTGTTCCGCACTTCGAGGATTCACCGTGACGTGCGCTGACGCGACACCGGTCAGGGTGAGCAACATCATGACACTGACGGCGCCGACCACGACGGCGCAACCCCCGAGTTGCCAATTGACTTTCGACATGACGGCACGCTCCGGGCAGAGGCGGACACGACGTATACGCACTAGGCGGCAGTCACGGATAGTCACAGCATCGTCACGAGCATGTAGCTCATCCCGATACCCATGACAATCCGGCTAGAACCGAGCAGGTGGGGTGAGGCGGCCACACTGCGCGGTCCATCACCAAGCAAGGCAGCGCCGGTGGCGGTCACTGCCACCGTGTTCACCGGCTTGACCAGCCGCGCGCCCAGCCACACCGCGAACACCAGGAAGTACGCGACAAAAGTCCAGGCCAGCACGGGGAGCGCAATGCCGGGACCGGCCACCTCCGTGCCATGGGCCGTGTGCTGACCCGCCGGAATCCCGGCCAGCATGTACACCATCGCCAGACTGCCCAGCACGTGGTGCAGGTCAGCGGCGCGATCCGGGCCAGGTTGCGGGATCGTGACGGGCTGCACTCCTCGCCGGAGCAGCCGAACCGCGAACCACGCCGCCATGATGCTGAACAACACCTGCCAGAACAGCGCAGGTATCGGATTACTCCAGGGCCAGAACATCGCCGCCATGCCGAGGCTCATCACGCCGTGCGAGGCGTCCACGCCGCGGTCAGTGCTGCCGCCGTCTCCTGACGTGTCCTGGCGGAAGGCGAGCAGCCGCGCCCCGAAGAGGAGGGCTAACCCAGCAAACAGCGCGGCGCATAGGCCACTCACCTGACACCTCTACTGTCTCCGCAGCCACATCCGCCTCTTTCCGGCATCCCGTCGCCCCCTCACCGCCTTCACAGGGGTAGTCGGTTGCACTACAGCGTTAGTTCCCAGCGTTAGGTCAGGCGAGCAGGCGCGCTCAGTGACGCGGATTTCCGGTTCGACCAGTTCGGGGACTGCGTGCCGACGCTGCAGGACCTGGCGGACGCCTATGACGAGCGGCTGGTAGTCACTCGCCGCTGACGGGCCGGTCCACCGCGGAGGAAACGGCCTTGCGGCTGTCCGCTGAACCGTTTCTGCCGTTGTAGTGCTGCTCGCGCAGGTGCCGCTCGATCGCGTGATCCGCGACGATCATCGGGTCGGTCCGCAAATCGCGGGCCAACGAGGCACACAGAGCGATCATGAGC
>JALZCO010000164.1 GCA_030863015.1 Actinomycetota bacterium | reverse complement strand
GGGTAGCGCTAGCGTGGTGTCGCGCCAGCCGCCGCGGGCGGCCAGTCCAACCGGCAGCCGGGTGGCAACCGCGACAACCCCACGGCGGGCGAACGCGACGGCGTGCGGCGCGGCCACGCCGTCTGCGCGCAGCGGGTGGTAGCCGGTGAACCGCTGGGGATGGTCGCGGCGGGCGCGCAGGATTCGGGACACGACGAGCAGCTTGGCCGCGCCGGCGTCATTGGCGTCGGAGTCTCCCATGTCGGGCAGCCAGCCGTTGTCAATTCGGGTCAGCAGGTCAGCGCGTGCGCTGAAGTCCACCGGGCGACCGTTGTCCGGGTCCACCAGCGACAGGTCCCACAGCTCGCCACCCTGGTAGGTGTCCGGGACGCCGGGCATCACCAGTTGCAGCAGCACCGCGGACAGCGAGTTCGATCGACCAGCTGGGATGATCTGGACCGCCACCCTGGCCACGGCGGCGCTCAGCGCCGGGTTCTCCAGTGTCGCGTCGGCGACAGCATGCATGGCGGTCTCGAACGCCTCGTCCGGATCGGTCCAGCTGGTGCGGGTCCGCGCTTCCCGCATCGCCTTCTCCAGGTAGGCATGTAGCCGGTCCGGCGGTAGTGGCCACGCCCCCACCACGGTCTGCCAGAGCAGGTGGCCAAGCGCCGGGTCGGGCACGGTGGCACCGGCGGCGTTAGTCAACCTGCTGAACTCTTCAACAGAGTCGACCCAGAGATCCGGCAGCTCGGAAAGCACCGCCAACCGGGCCCGCACATCACTGGAACGTTTGGTGTCATGGGTGGACAGCGTGGTCATGCCGTGTGGGGCGGTCTGTTCCCGGTATGCCAACGAGGTGTGGAAGTCGTCGAGGGCGAGTCCGAAGCGGGCCGGATCACCGCCCACCTCGTTGAGTGCGATGAACCGGGTCCAGCGGTAGTAGGCGGTGTCCTCCACCCCCTTGGCCATCACTGCGCCGGAGGTCTGCTGGAACCGGACAGCGAGCTCGTCGCCGGGATCATGTAGTCGGGGCGAGAGCACCTCCAGCGTCGCGCTCAGGTCAGGACGCCGATGCCGGGCCGCCGCAAGAGCCTGATCCAGATGCTCGACCCCGTCTGGCAGGTAGGACCGATAGACGGGGAAGCAGGCAAGGAGCTCCGCCAGCGCGGCCGTGACGTCCGAGCCGTCGATGACGTCGACGACAAGCACGGCCAGCCGGCGAAGCTCGGAGCCCAGCATGCCGGTGGCGACGTCGAGCTTGCAGTCGTGCACCAGTTGCGCCCAGCTGGTCTGCACGCCAGTCAGCGCGGTGTCCAGGTCAGTGAACGACGTTTCGCCGGCTGGGTCGACCAGCACCCCGTCGACCTCGGCGAGCGCGTCGTAGCCGGTGGTGCCCGCCACCGGCCACGAGCCGGGCAGCTCCTCCCCAGGCTCGAGGATCTTCTCCACCACAATCCAAGCGTCCGCGGCACGCTCCTGCAGGTGGTGCAGGTAGCCCGTCGGGTCGGTGAGGCCGTCGGGATGGTCCACTCGCAGGCCGTCGACATCGCCTTCAGCGACCCAACGCAACACCTCGCCGTGGGTGGCGGCGAAGACCTCAGGGTCCTCCACCCGCACCGCGGCGAGATCGCTGATCGCAAAAAACCGCCGGTAACCTACGTCTGAGCGCCACGAGACGAGGCGGTAGTGCTGTGCGGCGTGCACCTGCTGCGGGCTGCCGGCCACAACCGTCCCAGGCGCCAGCGGGAAGACGTGCTCGTAGTAACGCAGCAGTTCACCATCCACCCGCAGGTCGGCCAGCGCGTCCGGCGAGTCGGCGAGCACGGGCAACCGTAGTGGCCAATCGACGAGGTCGAACCACCGTGCGAAGCGCGACGACGGTCCATGCTGCAAGACATCCCACCAGGCCGGGTTAGCTTGCGAATTGGCGACGCCGAGGTGGTTGGGCACGATATCGACGACCAGCGCGAGCCCATATTCGCGGACGGCGGATACCAGCGCCCGCCGGCCAACCTCCCCACCGAGCTCGTCCGATACCCGGCCGGGGTCGGCCACGTCGTAACCGTGCTGGGATCCCGGCATGGCCTGTAACAGCGGCGAGGTGTACACCGCGCCGACTCCCAGCGCCACCAGGTAAGGCACCACCGCAGCGGCATCGGCCAAGGACAGGTCCGGCCCCAACTGCAGCCGGTAGGTCGAGGATGGCAGCGTCATGCGCTGCGCTCCAGAACTACCAGGGAGCGCGCGGTGACAGCGATCTTGTCCTCTCCCGCGACGGTGACACTGCGGGTGCCCAGCGATTCGCCGGTCGCCGTGTCCAGCACGATGGTCCAATGCTGGCCGTAGTCGTTGCCGGGCAGCTGCACGAGGGTTTCCTCGTGGTGGGCGTTGAAGCAGAGCAGGAAGGAGTTATCGGTCACCTGCTGGCCACGGCCGTCGGCGTCCGAGATGCCCTCGCCGTTGAGG
>JALZCO010000158.1 GCA_030863015.1 Actinomycetota bacterium | reverse complement strand
GTGACACGCGTGCCTTCGAGGCACTGGTGCGCCGTCACCAACGCCAGCTCTACCGGCTGGCAGTGCGGTTGCTGGGTAACCGAAGCGACGCCGAGGATGCCCTGCAAGAAGCGTTCGTCGCGGCGTGGCGACGGCTGGGAGGGTTTCGGGGGGATGCGGCGTTCTCGTCATGGATGTACCGGATCGTGACCAACCGCTGCTTCAAGCTGTTGCGCGCGCGACGCCCCGTCATCACCTTGGAAGAGCTGGGTGACCAACCCGGCCCGGATAGTGCCTCCCCCGAGCAGACCGCTGAGACGCACGGCGGCGCTGCTGCGTTGCAGCGGGCGCTGCAGGATCTATCGATCGAACAAAGGGCCTGTTGGGTCCTGCGGGAATTGCACGGGTTGAGCTATGAGGACATTGCGGCCATCGTGGATTCCAGCCCGGACGCAGTGCGTGGCCGTTTGCACCGAGCCCGGTGCACCTTGGCGGAGGTGATGGCACCGTGGCGGTGAACGACACCCGGCCGCAACATGAGGTTGTGCTGCTGGCCTGCGGTCGCGACGCGGCCAAGGTATGGGAGCGAGCCGAAGCCGGGCGGCGAAGCACTCACGATCGCACTTGCCCACACTGCCAAGCCGTCGCTGACGACCAACGCCTGCTGGCTACGGCTGTCGCCGCGCTGGTCGATGAAGCCGTCGAACCTCCTCCGTCGCTGACGGAACGGGTGATGGGCGCCGTGTTCGCGGAGTTGCGGCCCACCCACTATCTGCCGCTGCCCACCCGGCACGGTCACGCCCGCATCGACGGCGTCACTGCGGCCGGCGTGCTGCGCCGTGCGGTAGGCCAGATGTCAGCACTGCGCGTCCGCAGTTGCCAGATCCATGTCATCGAGCCATCCGGCAGTGACGACACCAGCACCGCGTCAGCGCTCGGATCGCCATCGGTTCGGATAAACATCAGCGTCACTGCCCGGTTCGGTACCGACCTGCTCAGCGCCACAGTCCGGGTCAGGCAGATGATTCTCGCCGCCGCCGCAGATCTTCTCGGCTTGCCCGTCACGACCGTCGATGTCGATGTCGTCGATGTCTTCAGAGACCCGGCGTGGCGCCCCCATTGATGCCGGTGCCGACTACGGCGAGCCGACAAAGGACCCTCGATGCCCTCTCCCACCACACCACCGGGCGGCACACCAACCGCTCCGCAGCTGCATGTCAGCGACACGGTGGTGGCCCGCGTCGCTGCCTATCACGCCTGCCGGGTACCCGGAGTCCTCAGGTTGCGTCCCAACCTGGCCCAGAGCATGGCCAGCATCGCCACCCGGCTGTTTCCGCACGGTGAACACCGGGTGCCCACCCACGGAGTCACCGCCGTCGTCGAGGACGGTCACGCCGAGATCAGTATCGCCTTGATCATCAAGTGGGGGCACAACTGCCGTGACGTCGCTGAACAGGTCCAGGCCCGAGTCGCCGAGGAGGTCCACTCCTACACCGGCTTGCCTGCAACGGTGACCATTACCATCACTGATGTCAGCTACGGCGATTAGAGTAATCGACTAGGGCGATTAGAGTCATCGGAGTGCCGGACCGTCGCAAGAAGATCTGCGTCGTCGTCGCCAGCCGGGCCAACCTGGCGCGGATCACCACGGTGCTCGAGGCAGTCCGCGATCATCCAGCCCTGAAACTGCAAGTGATCGCTGCCGCCTCCGCGCTGCTCGAACGGTTCGGCTGTGCGGTGAACCTGCTGGAAGCCGCAGGTTTTACCCCTGACGCGAAGATCCGCTTCATCATCGAGGGTCAGACGCCGACGACGATGGCGAAATCGACCGGGCTGGGCCTGCTCGAACTGCCGACCGCGTTTGAGCGGCTCGAACCCGACATTGTGGTCACTGTCGCTGACCGCTTCGAGACGATCGCGACGGCCATCGCCGGTGCCTACATGAACATCCCCGTCGCCCACACGCAAGGTGGCGAGGTATCAGGATCGATCGATGAGAGTGTCCGGCACGCGATCACCAAGCTGGCCCACCTCCATTTCCCGGCTACCGAGCTCAGCGCCCGCCGCGTCATCGCCATGGGCGAGGATCCGCAGCACGTGTTCAACCTCGGCTGCCCGTCGATTGACCTGGCCGCGCGCATTGCCCCAGGCAGTCGCCACGATGCACTGATCCGCCACTGCGGCAACGGTTCACCGATCGATCCGAAACAACCCTTCCTGTTGGTGATACAGCATGGTGTCACCACCGAGTACGGTGATGGCCGCGATCAGATGGCCGCGACATTGCGTGTGATTTCGTCGATTGGGATGCAGGCGCTCGTTTTCTGGCCGAATGTGGACGCCGGCAGCGCCGAGGTCGCCACCGGCATCCGGCAGTTCCGCGAGCACGGTTTGGCCAATCGTTGCCAATTCTTCCGCAACTTGCCCGCCGAGGACTTCATCCGGCTGATGACCCATTGTGCCTGCATGATCGGCAACTCGTCGGCGGCGTTGCGGGAAGGCGCCTACCTCGGCACGCCGGCCGTCAGCATCGGCACCCGCCAGCGCCACCGCGAATGTGGCACCAACGTGGTCTTCACCTCACACGACTCACTGGCAATCATCGATGCGGTCCGCGCCCAGGCAGCACACGGCCGTTACGACAGTAGTGACCTGTTCGGTTGCGGCACCGCCGGGCGCGACATCGCCGACGTGCTGGCAACGGTGAGTCCCCCGGTACAGAAGCGATTGCACTATGACTCAGCCACCTTGCTCAGCGACCCGGCTCAGGTGTAGGTCGCGCGAGCAGCAACGTGCCCGGCATCGACTCGCGACACATCGAGCAGCACAGACGGACACGCTGGGGTGGGGCGAGGTTAGAGCCGCGATACGGACGCCGAGCGCAACCGGTTGCGGGTGTCCAGCACGTGCTCAGCGTGTTCTTCGAACAGTTCCCAGTCGATCACATCGTGGTCGGCGAGCACGATCACCAAGTCGGCCTTGGTGATCTCACCCGGCTCGCAGGGCACCATCCGGATGTAGCCGGGGATCTCGTCGACGTCGATGAGCGGATCAATCGCGTGGACATCAGCCCCCAAGTCGTCGAGTTGCCGGGCCACCACGATCGCCGGGGACTGCCTGGTGTCCCGCGTATTCCGCTTGTAGGCCAATCCCACGAGCAGGATCCGGCTGCCGTTGACCGACTTGCATAGCTGGTTGAGCTGTAGGACGACGCGGGATACGACATAGTCCGGCATGTGGTCATTGACGTCGTTGGCCATGTCGACAAGTTGCAAGCCGCGACCCGAGCACCGGCGCGCCTGCCAGGACAGGTAACAGGGATCGATCGGCACGCAATGCCCACCGACCCCTGGCCCCGGCATGAACTTCATGAATCCGAAGGGCTTCGTGGCAGCCGCGTCAACCACCGTCCACGGGTTGAGCCCAAGGTCATGACAGTACATTGCGAGTTCGTTGACCAGGGCGATATTGACATGGCGGAACGTGTTCTCCAGCAGCTTGGCAAGCTCAGCCTCACGAACTCCGGGTACCGGCACCATGTGCTCGACGAGCCGGCCGTAGAAGTCGGCCAACGCATGCAGCGACGCGTGGTTCACGCCCGCGATGATTTTCGGGGTGTTGGCGAGCCGCCAGGTCTTATTGCCCGGGTCAATGCGTTCAGGGCTGTATCCGACGAAAAACTGTTCTCCCGCACGCAGACCCGAGCCGGCCTCGAGGATCGGTATGAAGATCTCCTCGGTGGTGCCCGGATAGCTGGTGGACTCGAGGATGACACAGCAGCCAGGCGTGATACGCGGGGCGAGGGTGGATGCGGCATCCTCGACGTAGCTCAGATCGGGTGCGTCGTGTCGCCAGGGAGTCGGTACGCAGACGACCGCAACGTCGAACCCTGCCAGATCCGCAGGATCGTCGGTGGGCAGATACCGCCCAGTGCTCACCGCTATCACGAGGTCACTGTCGGTGATGTCATCGATGAACGTCTCAGCTTTGCTGAGGCGATCGATACGGGTTTTGTCGATGTCAAAACCGATGACGTCAAAACCGGCCTCAACAGCGCGAATGGCGACCGGCAAGCCCACGTAACCCTGCCCTACCACGACAACACGACGCGACGATGTGCCAGAAATGCCGTGCAAGGAGACCCCCGACTTGTTGTCACCATAAGCGACCACTCGGATACTAGCGGTATCCCGATCAGCAGTCATCCACTTTGCAGATTCGCTGCGCTGGGCGCTACGGTCGAACAGTCAAATGAACACGCGGGAGCTCGCACCGAAGCGGGCTGAGAGGGCAGCTGGGCACCGGCCCGGGGCTGTCGACCGCAGAACCTGTCCGGGTAATGCCGGCGTAGGAAGGCTGATCCATGACAGCGCTGCACGATCGCACGATCAAGCCGGCCGTGACCACTGGCCCGATCACTGGATCACGGAAGGTCTACTGCGAGGCCGGTGATGGGCTGCAGGTGCCCGCCCGCCGGGTGGACCTGACCAACGGCGCGCACTTCGATCTCTACGACACCTCGGGGCCCTACACCGATCCTGAGGTCACCGTTGATGTTCACCGCGGGCTCCCACCGCTGCGTACGCCATGGATCGAGGCCCGCGAGCCGGTAGGGGGCGCCGCCACCCAACTGGCCTGGGCCCGAGCCGGGATCGTCACCCGCGAGATGGAGTTCATCGCGGCTCGCGAAGGGGTGGACGTCTCGCTGGTGTGCGACGAGGTGGCCCGCGGCCGCGCGGTGATTCCGGCCAATCAGCGGCACCCCGAGTCCGAGCCGATGATCATCGGGAAGAAGTTCCTGGTGAAGATCAACGCCAACATCGGCAATTCGGCCGTCACCTCCTCCATCGAAGAGGAGGTGGACAAGATGGTCTGGGCCACCCGCTGGGGTGCTGACACGATCATGGACCTGTCCACCGGCAAGCGGATCCACGAAACCCGCGAATGGCTGCTGCGCAATTCCCCCGTCCCGGTCGGCACCGTGCCGATCTACCAGGCGATGGAGAAGGTCAACGGTGACCCGGCAGCGCTCAGCTGGGAGATTTACCGCGACACCCTGATCGAGCAGTGCGAGCAGGGCGTGGATTACATGACCGTGCATGCCGGTGTGCTGCTGCGTTACATCCCGCTGACAGTCCGCCGGGTGACCGGCATCGTCTCTCGCGGCGGCTCGATCATGGCTGCCTGGTGCCTCGCGCATCACCGCGAGTCGTTCCTCTATGACAACTTCGAGCAACTGTGCGAGATCTTGCGCCGCTACGACGTTACATTCTCCCTCGGTGACGGCCTGCGGCCCGGCTCCATCGCTGACGCCAACGACGAGGCGCAGCTCGCCGAGCTCAAAACGCTCGGGGAACTGACCCAGATCGCGCGGCGCCATGACGTGCAGGTGATGATCGAGGGTCCCGGGCACGTGCCGATGCATAAGATCGTCGAGAACGTGCGCCTTGAGGAGGAGTGGTGTGACGAGGCGCCGTTCTACACCCTCGGTCCACTGGCGACCGACATCGCACCGGCCTATGACCACATCACCTCGGCTATCGGCGCGGCGATGATCGCGCAGGCGGGTACCGCGATGCTTTGCTACGTCACGCCCAAGGAACATCTCGGCCTACCCGACCGCGATGACGTGAAGACCGGCGTGATCACCTACAAGATCGCCGCTCACAGCGCCGACCTGGCCAAGGGCCATCCGGGCGCTCAGGCCTGGGACGACGCGCTGTCGACCGCCCGGTTCGAGTTCCGGTGGCACGATCAGTTCGCGCTGGCGCTGGACCCGGACACTGCCCGCTCCTACCACGACGAGACGCTGCCTGCCCAGGCGGCGAAGACCGCGCATTTCTGCTCGATGTGCGGACCCAAGTTCTGCTCGATGCGCATCTCCGCTGACGTCCGGGCTTACGCGGAGGAACACGGGTTATCCACAGCGGAGGCGCTGGAGGCTGGGATGGCCGAGAAGTCCGACGAGTTCACCGCAGCCGGTGGTCGGGTGTACCTGCCAGTGACCGGGCCGTGACTGCTACTCCTCCTATCGCGCTGACCATTGCGGGGTCGGATTCCGGTGGTGGGGCGGGTCTGCAGGCTGATCTGCGCACCTTCACCGCCTGCGGCGTGCACGGCTGTGTCGCGGTCACGGCGGTGACGGTGCAGAACTCGGTGGGCGTGACCGGCTTCGTGGCGATCCCACCGTCTACAGTGGCCGACCAGATTCGGGTGGTGGTCAACGATATCGGTGTCGCCGCCGCCAAGACCGGCATGCTGGCGTCGGCTGCCATCATCTCCGCAGTGGCCGAGGTGTGCGACGAGGTGGGCATCGGTCGCTCGGTGCCGTTGGTGGTTGATCCGGTGGCCGCATCCATGCACGGCGACCCATTGCTGGCCGACGATGCCCTGGCCGCCCTGCGTTCGCAACTGTTGCCCCGGGCCACCCTGATCACGCCGAATCTGGACGAAGTGCGGTTGCTGGTGGGCATCGATGTCGGTTCCCGGGCGGAGCAGTACATCGCAGCCAAGCAGCTACACGCCTTGGGGCCACGGTGGGTGCTGGTCAAGGGCGGCCACCTGCGTGACGATCCGCAGGACAAGGACCCCCAGTGCCTGGATCTGCTCTACGACGGCAGCGACTTCACCGCATTCACCGGTCCCCGGTTGGGCACACCGCACACCCACGGTGGTGGTGACACCCTCGCCGCAGCGATCACTTCTGCGCTGGCCCGTGGTTGGACGATGATCGAGGCAGTCGGGTACGGCAAGCGCTACATCGAACAGGCGGTGGCCCACGCATACCCACTGGGGGCGGGAATAGGTCCAGTCTCGCCGTTCTGGCGAATCCCACCACTTTGACCCTGCAACCACACCTGTTCAGATTCGAGCCAGTAGGTACCGCGCCGCAAACAGGGTTGGCTTACAGCCCAGCTCCGTGCCGGCTGGTGGCGCGGTGATGAGCTGCTTCCCAAGGTTCACTTCTTCGTCGTTGTGCGATCGCCTGCCGGACAACCTCGAGTTCTTGCCATTGCTCATTCAGGGCGCGCTGCACTGCTGCTTGCCGTCTGTCCCGGGCATCTAACAGCCACTGACTTAAACTGCATCCTATGAGCACGCCAAGACTCACCAAGAGGGCTCCCGCCAGAACGATCAAAACAATGGCGTCCATATTCCCTCCTTAGATAGACGTGACCCCCGGTGTGAGCTTCTCGTCACGTATTAGTAAAGCTTTCTGCCACTATCTGTGCCTAGGGGGCAGCCCTCACCAGCGGGTAGTCAGCACAGCGTTGCTCAGCGTGGCAGTGCCAGTCCGCCTACGGATCCCGGTACAGCGTGATCATGGTCCAGATACCCAGAAATAGCCGGTCACGGTCGGCCAGCGGGACCTGCTGATGGGCAGGGATCGGCTTGGCGCCATCGTTGAGATAAGTCCCGCTCATGGAGCCCTCGTCGACCAGCGCCCAGGAGCGGTCAGGCTGGGCGAGCAACCGGGCGTGCTCGCGGGACACCCCCGGATCGACCGGTGGGATCGCCAGGTCGATCTCCGGGCTGGTCCGGCGGGAGGTGCTGCGCCGGCCGACACGCACCACGTCACCGGCCAGCTCGACTCGCCGCGGTGAGCTGGAGACGGGGAAGGTGAACCGGTCGCGCTGCTCGCAGCGGGCCTCGAAATAGTCCCGATCCACAGCGATGACAACCCACCACAATGACACGGTCGTTGGGGGCACCGGGTCGGCGTACGAGTGGCCGCACTGCTCGCAGAACAGCCCGATCCGGGGCTCGCTACAGCGTGGGCAGGATTCGTCCATCGAGTCCCACCGCGCCACCAGGCTTGGGTGTCCTGGTCATGACAGTTCTCCTGGGAGGTACCGGGACAGCAGTGCCGAACGGGAGGAGCCGAACGGCACTACAGCGGCCGTGATGTTGTCGCGGCCGCCGCAATTCAGCGCGGTCTCGACGAGCCGGCGCGCGGCGTCCAGCGGGGCTTCAGGTGGCTGCACCGGGAGCGCCGCGGCGAGAGCGTCAGCGTTGTCGAGATAGTTCCACAGCCCGTCGGTGCAGACCACGACGACGCCCGGTCCTTGGGGGGTGAAGGTCACGACGTGTGGATTGAGGGAGGTGGCATCATCGCCCAGCCATGCGGTGATGGCGTGGGCGCGCTGGTCGGTGACCGCTTCGGCGAAAGTCAGGGTTCCGGCCGCCAGTACCTGGGCCAGCCACGAGTCATCCTCGGTCAGCCTCATGGGCCGCGCCGACCTGGTGCGGGTTCGCGGTATCCAGTACGCCCGGCTATCTCCGACCCAGCCCACCGTGACCGTCCCGTCGGTGACGACTGCCGAGACCAACGTGCAGGCCGGAGCACCTCCGGTGGCCCGTGTAGAGCCGGCTAGCCCAGCGACGGCTTGACCGGCCGCATGGATGGCCTCCTGCATCGCGGTGACCGGCGCCTCGCCTGCATGCAGCGCAGCCACCAACACCTCAGCGGCGACCTCGGCTGCGGTCTCGGACGCCTCGTCGGGACGGTCCGCCGACGACACCCCGTCGCAGACGACTGCCACCACCGCGCCCTGCTGCGCTGAGCTGTGGCTGGAACCGAGGCCGCAACCGAGGCGTCGCAGCGCCAAGGCGTCCTCATTGCGGTGGTGACGCCGGCCTCGGTCGCTGACTCCGGCGGCAACCCCGACATCGACCTCTACGCGGTCTTGCATGATTCAGCGGTCCGCGATCGTGGCGACGAGGAATCTGCGCAACGCCTCGACCGCTAATTTTGGGTCGCGGATGCCGGTGTAGGCGGCGAAGATCTGTTGCTGCATCTCCGCGACGACGGTGGCCCACTCCGGCGTGGCCGGTCGCGGCTTGGCCGTCGGCAACACCTTGGCCAGCAGCGCCATCATCGGGTCAGTCGCCAAGTCGTGATAGGCAGCCGCCATCGTCGGTGCCACCGAGTGCCGCTGGGCCAGCGATCGTTGCATATCCCGGGACGTGCAGACGAACCTGACGAACTCGGTCGCCGCGGGGATGTTGCGCGAGAAGGCGTTCACCACCAGGTTGTGGCCACCCAACGCGGCGACCGGCTCGAACCCGGTGAACACCGGGAGCGGCGCGATGCCGACCTTACCCACGACCAGACTGTCCGGATCCGTGCTGTTCATCGGCTGGTACGCATACGGCCAGGAGCGCATGAACACCGCCTCGCCGGACTGGAAGGCCTTGCGGGCATCCTCGAGTTTCATCGTGTTGAACCCCGGTGCGTAGACGCCCTCGCGAAACGCCGTCCGCATGAATTCGGCGGCTTGCTCAGCCTTGTCGAGCTGGAATCTCACTGATCGGCCGTCACCATCAAGCACGTCGCCACCGAGGCCCCAGAAGTACTCCAGGTACTGGACCACCAGCCCCTCATACTGAGCGCCGTCGGAGACGAAAGGCGCGATGCCGTTGCGCTCGCCGACCCGGCGGCCGACGTCGACCAACTCCTGCCAGGTAACAGGAGGCCGGTCCACCAGATCCAAGCGGTAGTACAGGATCCCTGCGTTGGTGACATACGGCGCGGCCCACAGCTTCCCGTCCCAGACCGCGGCCTGCAGCGGGCCGGGCAGCGAGACGTGCGCGATGTCCCGGCGAAGGTCCTGCAGTTCCACCAGCCAGCCACGCCGGGCGAACTCCGGAATCCAGATCACGTCGAGATCGACAACGTCGAACTGGTTGAGACCGGCATTGAGCTCCAGTACAAGCAGCTGATGCGTGTCGTTGGTGGACGCAGACGGCAGCGGTTCCACCCGCACCTTCGGCCCATTCGGGTGCTGCTGGTTCCACTGCTGGGCGATGTCTAGAGCGGGGGCCTGGTCGGCGGTAGCAATCCCGCCGGTGGCCCACACCAGCTCCGCGGCCGAACCGGAGCCGGTGGTGGCCCGACAGCCGGCGGCAGCCAGGAGGGCCGCGGTCAGCACCGTCCGCCGGCGCACCAACGTGGGCTTGGTCATCATGTCCAGCTCCGGTTACGGCGGTTGTTGGCCTGGTCAACGAAGGCGATTCGCTGCGCTGTGGTGGGGGCCAGCCGGGCCAGCTCGCGGTAGGCGGACTCGAGGCGGTTGCGCACGCCACGCTCGTTGAGCCGGTGGCCGAGCACGGTGGCGGGGATGGGTGTCGCCGGCCCATGCGGCCACGGTCGGCCAGCACGTACCCACGTCAATACGGTTTCGAGCACTTCCGCGACGGCAAGCTCACGCCGCTGTTCGTCGAGTTCCAGGGTGTTCAGCTGCTCGGCCGCGGTGAAGAAGTCAGCGACCGGAGGCTGGCCGTTCGCACATCCACGGGCCCGGGTCAGGATGGCGCACAGCCGGGCCGTGACGGCGTAGCGCGAGCTTTCCGGCACGGACTCCAGCGCGTGGGCCGTGCCATCGAGGTCCCCGAGAACAAAGCGGGCCCGCGCGAGCCCGAACGCAGCACTCACGTAGGACCGATCCGTGTGCCATACGGCCGCGTAGCCTCGCTCAGCAACCTCGGCGGCGCCCTCGCGCGCTGCGCAGAGTGCCAACGCCAGCTTGGGTGCGGCCTCGCCGGGCAGGTTATCGAGCACTGCCGTGAATCCTTGCCGGGCGGATTCGAGGTCACCATTGACCAGTGCCCTGATCCCGTGGAACCACTGCACGCG
Source organism: Actinomycetota bacterium (assembly GCA_030863015.1). Lineage (GTDB taxonomy): Bacteria > Actinomycetota > Actinomycetes > Mycobacteriales > Pseudonocardiaceae. The sequence continues at coordinate 1,492 of JALZCO010000158.1, read as the reverse complement.
CCAGTCACCCGGTTGGTCAGCAGCCAGCGCGACAAGATCGGTCTCGGCTTCGGGACGGCGCAGCTCGATCCGGGCGCGCACCACCCGCAGGCGCGTCTCCAGCGACGGGTCAGGCAGCGCGGCAAGCACCCGCTCGGTCTCGTCGGGGCTATCCGCGCTGATTGCAGCCAGCAGACCGGCGTGCGGGTCGGCCGGGTTGACCTGCGGGTCGGGCAGAGCCAGCGCAGCCGCCACAGCGTCCGGCTCCCCCGCAGGAAAGGTCGCCGGGTCGGCTCCCGCCACTCGTAGCTCCGGCCCGAACCGCGTCGAGGCAGCCGGGAACGGGCTGCCCTCCTGCTGGGCGCGCACCTCTCGAAGCACGCCTTCCAGCTGCTCGGCCATGTCTGCCGCGGAGGCGAATCGGCACCGCGGGTCGGGATGCGCCGCGCGGCGCAGCAGCCTGGCAAAGGAGGGATGATCCTCCAACAGCAGCACCTCGTCCGGACCCGGGATCGGAGCGTCGGCCTGAAATCCGGGGAAGGGAAAGCTGAGCACCGCCATCATCCGCCCAACGGTGTAGAGATCGGTCGCGACCGATGGGCCGAATGTCGTGATCATCGGGTCCCGGTAGCCAGGCTTGCCCCAGAAGATGGGGTTATTTGCATCATCGATCCGGCGGACCGCACCGAGGTCGATCAACTTGACCCCGCTCGTGGAGTGCATCACGTTGTCCGCCGACAGGTCGCAGTACAGCAGGCCGCGCTTGTCGTGCAGGTGCTCCAATGCGGCCAACACCTTCAGCGCGAACCCGCAGACCTGATCCACCGGGAGATAGGGAGCGTGGTCTGGACGCTCCAGGCGCAACTGCTTCAGCGACTTGCCGCTGAGGTACTCCATCACGATGTAGTCGACAGGCTTTCCGGTGAGTGGGTGCGGATGCCGGACCACGGTGTGCACGGTGACGATGTTCGGGTGGCTGGCATGGGCCAGCGCGGCCAACTCGGCGACCGCAGCCTGGCGGTTGTCCGGATCGTCGGGGTCGATCAGGCCCTTGAGCACCACCCAGCGCGGGACCCAACAATCCCAGGCCCGGTACACCCAGCCCAAGCCGCCATGGTCGATCGCGCCCTCTACCTTGAACTGGCCGTCGCCGACGAGGACGCCGGGCAACAGCGGCGGCCGGAAGGAGAACCTGGTCCCGCACTGCGGGCAAAAGCCCTCGACGCGGCCGGGCCGACCGTTGCGGGCTCGCCCCACCTCGTGCCGGCATTCGGGATTTGAACAGAACCGCTTGTGCTCGGGTACCTGCGGGTCATCGAGTACCGGCGCCATGTGATCGTCGCCGGCCGGAATCTCGGGCAGGCTGATCAGCGAGGTCCGGGGTGCGCCCCCGGCCACAATCTGGGCGGCCACTGGCCGAGCGGGGGGCCGCCCCGGTCCGCCGCCATAGCCGGTCACGCGTCAGTCCCGGTACTGCGGTGTCGGAGGCGGCGGTGGCGGGCCAAGCTCCGCC
>JALZCO010000412.1 GCA_030863015.1 Actinomycetota bacterium | reverse complement strand
AAGCAGCACTGCTGAGTCCACGGCGCCAGACTAGATCCTGAGACCGACAGATGTGCGTTTACCCAGCGCCGCTAGCCTGGGGCCGCGTGAGGTACTTACTGGCACTGGTGGCGCTCGTGGGGCTGGCGCTGCTGGGTAGCGCTGGTCCTGCGGTCGCGCACAACGAACTGATCGGCAGTGACCCCGCGGACGGTGCCACCGTGGCGACCAGCCCGGCGCAGGTCAGGCTCACCTTCGACCTGCCCCCGAAGCCTGGGTTCAGCACTGTGACCGTGACCGGGCCGCACAGCAGCCAGTGGCAGGCCGGGCCACCGGCCGAAGCCGGCGCCGTGGTGTCGGCACCGATCCGCGCGCTCGGGCCAGCTGGTCAGTACACCATCGCCTATCAGGTGCTTTCCGCTGATGGCCACCCGGTGCGCGGTGCAGTGCGGTTCACGCTGACCACCCCAGGACCGGGCACCGCCGCTGTCTCGCCGGCCCACTCCAGCACCAACCCGTCCGGCCCCGCCGCCTTTGATCCCGCCACGTCTGGCAGCGTCAGCCGCGACGGCACCCCGATGTGGCCGTGGCTGGCTGGGGCTGGCGCGCTGCTGATGGCCGGTGTGGTGGTGGCGTTGCGGATCGGTCGCTCCGCCTGATGGCAGTGGTCAGCCGCTCGCGGTCGCCAGTCAGTCGATCGTGTTCGCTGGTAGTGGTTCTGCGCCGGGTATCCGCCGCAATACGTCCAGATCGGTCAGCGCGCGTTCGGTACGGTGCCGCAACTCGCGGCGATTGATCCAGCCCTGTGCGTAATACCGGTAGTCCTGGGCGAGCATCACCAGCACCGTGAGCGCATCAGCCGGCCCATCCCGCAGCGGCGCCGGTAGCTGGCGCAGGAACTCCAGCTCCGCGTCGACCAAGCGGTCCAGGAAATCGGCTTCGCGCCGTGCTGTGCGGCCACGGCACAGCAAACTGAAGCGGTTCCGGGCACGCAGCGGCTCGGCCTGCTGCCTGGGGATCCCGCTGAACTGTCTTGCCACGACCCACCGCCCTGATTAGTCCGGTCGTGATGACCATCGTCTGACCAGCGCCCGGCGTTAGCCCGCCTAGCGGAATCATCGATGGCGCAGCCGGGCGGTCGCCAGCAGGGTGGGGTCCACCCGCCGGCGGCCCTGGGCGTGCACGATCCGGGTACCAGGCACCATCAGCAACGGCTGTTCGTCACCGATGAGGTCGGAATAGACGGGGCGGAAGCCGCGATGGTCCAGACTCACCAGGAACTCGGCCACCAGCAGGCTGCGGCCGTCGAGGCATCCCGTGCCGTGCCACGGCAACAGTGTTGAGCCACCGAGGTAGGAGAAACCACTGCAGCCCGGTCGGGACGCCACGGTGGCAAGCCGGATGTGTGGCGGGTAGTGCCTGGTGACCCCGGCGGCGGCGTCAGCGAGGGAAGCAGCGAGGTAATCCACGGAGTTCTGCCACGCCGACGCAACGACTTCCCGGCGGGCAGAGGCCAGATCAGGCGGCAGATCCGGCTCGGCGTACCCATCCGGCCAGGCCAGCACCTCACAGGCCCATTGCCGTGGGTCAACCCCAGCTGGAGCCGGCACCGGCACCGAGTACACCAGCGAGGACAGGATGTCCCGAAATGACGGCACACCGGCCAGCAACGTGGCAGGCAGCGCTTCGGCCAGCCGCTGATCGGCCCGACCGGCACTGTCCAGCGAGCGAGGACTGGCGGCCAGCAGCGAGATCAGCTTGCGGAACGTGCGACGGTATTGCTCACGTTTGTTCCAACCCCGCGGGCCGAGCAGGCCGGCGACGAAGCAGGACTGGTCGTGGAAGCGCACCGAGTTACCGAGCCCGATCAGTTCGGCGTAGCGCTGCAGCTGGTGCCGGTAGCGCCGGATCTCGGCTGAGCCGCGTGGTCGCGAGTAGCCACCGTCATTGAGCACCAGCACACGCAGACCGGGCGGGTACAGCACGGTGAAGGCCCGGTGCAGCTCCTTGAGCCGCAGCAGTGCACCAAGTTCGGCCAGATCCGGGCAAGGGCCAGCCGCCTTGAGGCCATTGTCATGCTGCTTGAAGGGAAAACCGCTGGTTACAACTGTGACTGGCTGCCGGGCTTCGACCAACGACGCAATTTGCGCCATCGCGGTACCGAGTGGAAAGCACGACCGTGAGCCCTTGAGAAACCGCGACCGAGTCAGGATCCGGTGTAGCGCCGCTACGACATCCGGCGGGTGGTGTGGTGACCAGCCACCCCGCGCACTGGCCAGATACGCCACGGCATTGTCGGCGAGCCGGACCGAGGCGGCCTCCGAGTTGGTCTGCAGAGTAGCCAGCAGCGCATGGAGCTCCGTGTCATCCAGCCGAACCGGCTGCTGGCCGGCCAGGGCCGAGGTGCGCAGCAGGTCCAGTGGAAGCGCACGTAGCGTCCGCGCATGCGAGATGGTGACTGTTGTGGTGCCCCCCTTCACTGCATCGCCGCGCTCAGTCTGAGGCGGGACCAGCACTCCCGGCCGCGAGAGGGGAGCCAATGACACCGGCTCGACAGTAGACGTCCGGATGGCTCGACGCATCCCCCAATTGCACGTGCACGGCTCAAGTCGTTGAACGGCTCAGTAGCCGAGTGGATCAGTAGTCAAAACGGCTCAGCGCCGGACGCTCCGCCAGCGTTCGGACAGCCGCCCAGCCCGCAGGGTGGCCATCCGGCGGTCGAACTCCGACTGTACGGCCGGCGAGGAACCGGCTCGCGGGAATACCCCGGCGATCAACTTGAGGTCGCGGATACCGTGCAGCACCTCGAAGCCTTCCCAGTTCCGGACGTCGAACCCGTAGGCATCGATGAAATCACGCTGGTGGGCAGGGGGCCTGCCAAACCGGACATTGGCTACTGCGACCGGGGTCAGGTCCCACTCCGGCGGCCCGATGGCGCACGAATCGAAATCGCACAGCACCGGCCCACCCTGCCCGGCGATGACGTTGCCGAGATGGGCGTCGCCGTGCAGTACGGCCGTCGGCAGCGCAAAATCCAACTCCGCGACGGCCGCGGCCAGCTCGGCACTGCGGCGCAGCAGGAAGTCGCGGTCGGCGTCGGCCATCGTGGTGGTGTGTCGCATCCGATTGTCGAAATCAGTGAGTGGATCCCAGTTCGGCAACGCCCGGCAAGGCGTCGGTACGGCGTGCACGGCTCGCAGCAAGCCGGCCAGGTTCGCACCGCCTGGCACGGGGCCAACCGACGGCACCGCCTGCCACACAGTGGCGACGTGTTGGCCGGCCCACACCGGTTGCGGGATACCGGGCAGCAATCGAATCGCCGGCACGTCGTGCTCGGCGAATACCGTCGCGGCTGCAACCGCCAGTTTGGCGCGTGAGATATAGGAGGGCAGGGTGACCAGCCGGACCACCACAGGATCCCGAGACAGGCGAAATACCGCGTTGTTGACGTTGCGCAGTAATCGCGCTCCGGTCGGGTCCAGGCCGAGTTCGGCGCATATCGCCAGCAGTCCGCTGGCGAGTCTTTGATCACGTGGAAGGGTCGACAGCGCCGTCACGACAGCTTGCCTCATACAGCGCGGTACTGCCGGATCAGCTGAGAAAGTTGACGGGAATCGGAGTTATTGGTCCGCCGCGCGGCCTCGATCTCCAACGGTTTCAGCCGGTCAGCTACTCGCCTCGACTTCAACCCGGTCGCCAGAGTCAGGGCGTCTCGACCGATCCGGACGCCGTGGTCGACGTCGCCTTGGCGCATGTGGTTGGTGGCCAGTGCGGTGAGCATGAACGTCCGGCTACGAGTCATCGACTCGTCGTATTGGGTAAGGGATCGGTTGATCGCGGGAATGGCGATGGCCGCGTGCTTGACGTCGATGTCTGACAGCACGGTGTGCACCGTGCCGATCATCGCGTTCATGTCGGTCTCGTTGTAGAACCGGGCCCAGTCCGGCGCCTCGGACAGATCGGCCCTGGCCAGCTCGTCCCGGGAGCGGCCGAGCAGCTTTCTGGCCTGCACGTCGTCGCCCATCATCGCGTAGGCCCACGCTTCATTGCCGCATAGCACCGCAACAGCCAGCTCGGATCCGGAGTCCTGCGCGGCGATCTGGCCCAGCTGGAACCACTTGAGGGCGTCATTGGGCGCGTCGTGGTGCAAGTACACCCGGCCGATCCGATACATGATGTTGGACAGCAGCCCGGAGTCACCGGACTGCTTGGCGAATTCCAGCGCAGCGGCGAAATGGCTGCGCGAGGAGTCCAGCAACCCCACGTCGAAGGTGGTCCATCCGGCCAGGTTCTGCAGATCACCCAGCGCCCGGTACAGCCGGGTACGAACCATCTCCTTGCCCGAGGCGGACAGCAGGCGCTGTGCCCAGGACAGCTGGGCGACGACCGCGTCACGGCATGCACCGCCGCCGAACTGGTAGTCCAGGGCGCGCATGGCCCTGGTAGCTGCCTCGACTTGCTTGACATCGGTCATCCCGATGTTGCTGGGTGCCGGCGTCTGGGAAGGGCTGGGCAGCCACTTCCCACTGTCGGCCCCCAGCACTGCGGTGCCGAACATCACGGCAGCTCCATGCGCCAGCAGCTTCCGGCGCTTCACCGACTCATCCTCCTCAACCAGTGCGTCGTCGGGCGGTGCGACCAGGTTGGTCGCAGTTGCGTCGTCGTAGGCGAGACCCATGTATCCGCGTGGAATACCTAGGCCGTCAGAAATTCGCGCAAGCACGTCGTAAGCCATGACCTGGCGGCCCTTGAGGATCTCTGAGACCTCGGACTGGGACTGCCCGGTCAAGGCAGCGATTTGCCGTTGCGAAATACCTACCCGTCGGAGCAACCGGTATACGGAGCTGATGTCGCGATCCACCAGCACCCGCTTCATCTCCACTTCCTCCCAGACCTCGGGAGACAGCGGGTGGTCCTGCGAGCCGGTCACGTTCATCTCTCGCCCCCTATAAGCCGTCCGACGGGCGACGCATGCAGCTTAGGCATGCCCGTAGCGCTGGTGAAGTGCACTTCGGCAAAGCTGATCGGCGCTACCGATCGGTTTGTGCCGCTCATCGTCATAGCACGGCCGATCGGCGCAACACAGGATCATAACGGGTTTAGTTCCCCGACTATGTACCTGTGACGATGCGGGAACCCGCCCGAAGGTGGCGGAAATTCTCGACGCGCGGCGAGGGAAGGTGGCGAGGTGGACCGGGTTCTGGGTCAGATCCTCCGGCAGGCGGTGTGGGACCGGCTCGACATGCTGGACGAGCTGGCGCGCAGCGCCGATAATGGCTCGCTGCTGTCGGTTGCACGCAGCGAGCTGCCGCGTTTGACTTATGGCTGGCGCGCCCTGCTCGCCACCCATGCGCCGGATTCTCGGGGTCGCTGTCCACAGTGCTCAAGCCGCTGGCGCCCCCGAGCGTCGCCGTGCAAAGTGTGGCGGGCCGCCCACGAGCACCTCGTCTCGGCCGAGGCCGTGCCGCACACCTGGCAAACGGCTTCTCACGCGCCCGCGGGAGTCGGGTAGCGGGTTAATCCTGTCCGCAACTCCTATAGATCAACTCCATAGAGCTGGCGGTTCGTCGCTTTTGTGGGCCTCCCCCCACCCACGAGGGCTTGAGCAGCCGCCAAGTGGCCGGTGATCCGGCGAACGTCCGTGCCCCCGACCGCGATGTCGAAGGATCACCGGCCACACCCAGCAATCTTTTTCCACAACTCCTTTCCACAACTCCACAGCCTGGACCCACCCCGCTCTCAACCGAGTGGAGTGCCGCGCCGGTGGCATCGTCGTTGCCTGACCGACCGCCACCGCGAACGTTGGTCCGATGATCGCCGGATCCCATCGCCCGGTGCTAGCTCGAATCGCCTGGTTCGAATCACTAGCCACCGCCGGCCGGGAGATTCCCC
>JALZCO010000138.1 GCA_030863015.1 Actinomycetota bacterium | reverse complement strand
CCGGTGCTCGCGGCCGGTGCGGTCTGCGCCGCTGGGGGCGGGCTGGCCCTGGGGGCGGGCGGCCCCGCGCTTGCGGTGATCGTCGGGGTGGCTGGGGCGGGCACCGTCGGGCTACTGCTCGCCGGCGGATTGCTGGGTCACCGGCTGGCCGCCGCCATGCCACCACCGGCGGCTGATTGCGCTGGCTGCACCTGCAGTGGCGGCAGCTGCGCCGCGAGGTGACGCGACACCAGCGAGGCTGGTGTCAATGCAAGCAGAACTCGTTGCCCTCCGGGTCTGCCATGAGCAGCCACCATCCGGTCGGCTCGCTGAACTCACGCAGCAGGGTGGCACCCCGCGCGGTCAGCTGTTCGCACCGGGCCCAGGCAACAGCCTTGCGTTCCTCGCTGCCGATGGCGACGCCGGGTGCGACATCGATATCGAGATGCACCCGGTTCTTCACGGTCTTGGTTTCGGGCACCTTCTGAAACAGGATGCGCGGTTGCAAGCGTTCCGGGTCGACCACAGCGGCGAGCAGATCGGGCGGTACCCCGATCTGGTCGGCGAACTGCTCCCACGAGTCGAAGCCCGGCGGCGGTGGTTGCATGACGTAGCCCAGCGCTGCCGCCCAGAACTCGGCGAGCCTGCGCGGGTCGGTGCAATCAATGACCACCTGTATCTCGAGCGCGCCCATCCGGCTCCCTTCTATGGCCTGCCACTGGGTGGCCGTACGCGCGGTGCACAGCGGCCAGCACCCTCCCTACCAGATGACATCGCGTCCGTATGGGGATCAGATGCTGCGGGCCGGTCAGAGCCGGACTCGGAACAGGTCACCCGGCTGGCAGCTCAGTGCCTCGCACAGCGCGGTCAGGGTGGAGAAACGGATCGCTCGAGCCCGGTTGTTCTTCAGCACCGACAGGTTCACCACGGTCACTCCGACCCGGCGGGCCAGCTCGGCGACGGTCATCCCACGCTCGTCCAGCAACGCGTCGAGCCGGCACTCGATCCGGTGGCCAGGCTCCGCGAGAGCTCCTTGTGCCACTTACACAAGCCCCTCGGTGTCTTCGGCGAGCTTGCGGCCACGCCGGAACGCCTCGGCCGCGGCTAGCACGACCAGCGCAAGGAGCACGCTGGTGAACCCAAGGCTCTCGCCATGGTCGACTCCGGGCGGCAGGATGAGGTCGCGGGAAAGCTGGAGGTGTGCGAGCACTTCCCGACCGCCCCACCAGCTCAGCCACGGCGCGACCGCGCCGCCGAGAAAGACCAGTCCGGCCACCCGGACCAGCCGACCGGCGTTGCGCCGGGTGAACGGCTCACCACGCTCGACCGTCAGCAGTATCCGGCGCAGGTACAGCGCACCCGCGACCCAGGCCAGCTGCCCCAGGAGCGCACCCGCCCCGGCAAACAACCTCAGCCCGAGCGGCAGCTGCGGCGTCACCAGCTCGGCCGCGCCGCCGTAATCGGTGCCCCAATTCAGCGTCGCGCCGGGCGGCACCGGCAACTGGGCCAGGGCGGCGCGGAATATGTCCGTGGGCACCCGCATACCCACCTCGACTGCCGGTCCACGCAGCACGTCAACGAGCTGGCTACCGGCGCTCAACAGGCCAAACACCGCCGCCAGCAGCAGCACCCCGCTGACCAGGGACATGGTTTCGTTCCGCAGCAGGGAGCGCTCGCGGCGCCCGCTCACCTCGGCTTTCTCCACTGTCGCCCCTATCGTTCATCGATATTATCGATGAACGATAGGGGCAGCAGGCGGTAGCAGCAAGCCCTGTAGGGCTAACGCGTGCGTGTTCGTGCGGCATCGAGCAGAGCCAGCGTGTCGGGTGCCATGAGCAGCGCGGGCCCGATCGAATCGGCCATCAGCGCTTCGACGACCACAAGGATGTCCGGTCGTCGGGCAAAATCGAGCAAAGTAGGAGTCTGGTATTCGGCTTGCGAATTGAACACCGCAGTCGTTACCAGCCCCAGGTGCCGGGCCCGCCTTTGAAGGGGCCCACGACGTCGGGGGTGATCCAGCCGCCGTAGAAGTCACCGGGTTGAGGTGTCACCGGTTGACCGTCCAGGGTCACCTCGTCCAGCCGGCCGACGTAGACCGCAACCCGGTCGGTGAGCTGCGGGTAACGCAAATCTGGCTGCGGGTACCACCAACCGACCTCACGCAGCGGGGCGGCACCGGGCACCTCGAGGTCGATGTAGGACGCTTCACCCTTCCACTCACACATCGTCAGGCGCGGCGCCGCGAGCAGCGGTACCCGGAACTCCGACCGCGGCAGGTAGTACGTCGGCGGGTGCGACGTCTCCAAGACCCGCACCACATCATCGGTGTCGAGCACCAGCGTCCCACCGTGCACGATCCGAGCGTGGCGGCGCACTCGCTCGGCACGGGGCGGGCGTGGGTAGTCCCAAACCGACTCCTGGCCTGGACGGGGTTCCTGCCGCGACACCTCAGCAGCAGGCTGCACCGGTCCGCGCGACCGCGAGAACCAGCCTGGGGACGAGCGTTTGCGCGCCATCAGTTCAGCACCGGGTCGGTGGGATAGGTGGCCAGCAGCGCCAGCGGCATGCCCTGGCGGCGCAGCGCGCGCCCCCACAGATCGGTGCCCGGTGGGGCGAGCACATCGTCGGGCAAGGCGGGCACCACGACCCAGTCACCGCGCTTGATCTCGGCAACGAGCTGGCCTTGGTCCCAGCCGGCGTATCCGGCGAAGACTCGCAGTCCTCGCAGTTTGGGTGCCATCAGGTCCGGATCGGCATCGAGACTGATCAGGGCCAGCGATCCGCGTACCTTGATCATGCCCTTGGTGTGTGCGGCGTCCAGCCCGGCGGGTAGTGCGGCCACGCACAGCGCCGCGCGCTGTTCCATGGGACCGCCGACGTACAGCGCCTGCGGCACCGTGGCGTGCGGGCCCCACAACGGCAGTACCTCGCGCACCGGCACATCGCTGGGCCGGTTGAGCACGACGCCCAGCGTGCCCGAGGCACGGTGGTCGATGACCAGCACGACAGTGCGACAAAAATTGGGATCTCGCAGCGCGGGGGCCGCGATGAGCGCCGAGCCCGCTTCCACCTGGTCCACCTTGACATCGTCTCGCACATTGCGCCCGTGCTGCCAAGTGCTGGACTACCTGACTGGCGGACACTTAATTGCGCTTACCTGACACCACACCCACACGACACCGCTAACCTGCGTGCTCGTGATGTCGTCCCAAGCCGTTGCTCTCGACAACCGGCCCGACCGACTAGGAGTTCGGCGATTGCTGGGCACCCGCGGGTTCGGCCGGCTGCTGAGCTCCCGCTTCGCCGCGCAGTGGGGCGACGGGGTGTTTCAGGCCGGATTGGGCGGCGCAGTGCTGTTCAACCCGGAGCGCGAAGCCGACCCGTTAGCCGTAGCAGCCGGACTCGCCGTGCTGCTGCTGCCATACTCCCTGGTGGGACCGTTCGCCGGGGCACTACTGGACCGCTGGGACCGTCGCCGGGTCCTGGTCATCGCGAACTTGCTACGGGTCGTGCCGATTGTGCTGGTGGCCCTGGCGGTCGGCGCTGGGGTGGCCGGGGCGCCGCTGTACCTGGGAGCGCTCGTGGTCACCGGGGTGAGCCGGTTCGTGCTGGCAGGGCTATCGGCGGGATTGCCCCATGTGGTGCCACGCAGGCATCTGGTGGAGGCCAACGCGCTGGCCGCCACTGTCGGCGCGGCAATCACCGTCTTCGGCGGGATCTGCGCCGTGGGGCTGCGCGCGCTGACCGGGTCGGGCAACATCGGATCAGCCTGGGTGACGGCCGCCGCGGTGGTGGGCTCGCTGGTCGCGGCCGCGACTACCGCTCGCCTCAGTCGCGGCCAACTCGGGCCGGACTCCACCGACGAGCCCAGCGAGACAGCCCGCGCGATAGCCAGAGGGTTGCGCGACGGCCTGACCGCGGCCGCCCGCGTACCCAGCGTCGCCGCGGGCCTGGTGGCACTGGCCGCACACCGGCTCTCATTCGGCATCACGACTCTGGTGGCGCTGCTGCTCTACCGCAACTCCTTCACCTCCGACGGGCTACTTCGGGCTGGACTGGCCGGGGTCTTCCAGCTGCTGGTGGCCGGGGCGCTCGGGTTGCTACTTGCGGCAGTACTCACCCCGCTGCTGGTAGCCAGGTTCGGCCGGGGGCGCACGGTCCGTGGCGCGTTGCTGATCGCCGGGTTACTGATCCTCATGCTGGGCCTGCCGATGATCATGCTTACGATGCTGATGGCAGCGTTCGCCCTGTCCGCGGCCGGGCAAGTGGTGAAGCTCAGCCTGGACGCCACGGTGCAAAGCGACGTCGAAGATGCGGCACGCGGTCGGGTCTTCGCGCTCTATGACGCGGTCTTCAACGTGGGCTATGTGCTGGCGGTCGCGCTGGCCGCGACTATCGTGCCGGCCGACGGCCGCGCCCCGCAGCTGCTCCTGCTCGCCGCTGGCGCCTACCTCATCGCCGCCACGGTGTACGGCCTCATCGATCGCCGCCCCGCCCCC
>JALZCO010000130.1 GCA_030863015.1 Actinomycetota bacterium | reverse complement strand
TTCACCGGCAGGCCACGGCCTGCCCTCCCACCCGTTCGGCAGCTGCACCCTCCATGGTCCGGGCTCCACGGTATGAGGGGAACCCCGAATGCCCTGAGCAAAGCTGACATCTGCGGTGGGTGTGGCTTGGCGACGTGAGGTGAGCTTGGCGAGCCGGTAGGAGGTGGGTGGCGTAAACCAGGCGGTCAATGGGCGGTGCCCGCGCCGCAACGGCGCTGACAGTGGCCCACAGAGACCCCGGCTTCAATGCTCGACGCCAAATTGTCGATAAGGTCAACGCAACAATAACAGCGGTGATGGCGGTCAACACGGCCAAACAGAAACGCCCCACCATAGTCAGCCGCTGACAGCTGTCTGGCGTGCAACACCGCAGTGCAGGTCACCACAGTCGACATCACCGCAGCGCGGGTGGGAGTGCCCGACGCGGCTAGTGTGCAGCTGGACCAAGTGATGCACGCCGGTCAGACCTGGCCGTGATGAAGACGATCAGCAACCACTGATTCGGTGCATCCGGCCCTCCCCTGCACCCACACGCACTGTAGCCAGCCGACCCGGCCCCAGCCTCGGGTCCGGGACGGCGCAGACTTGCGCGCCGTCATTATCGACGAGCGGAGCGCTTCGACCTCACTGAAGCTGTAACTGCCGCCTGTCACGATGACGGTGACGAATGGGCGCGACAGCTCGGCAAGGTGTGCAATCCAGCGTGGATCGCGATGCCGGGTGGGCCCGCTGATCACCGGTGTCGGACCAAGGACGACCGGACGAAGGGGCCACGTGCGTACCGCATTGCGCATAGCCGTCGCGATCGTCAGCGCCGCCGTGCTCGTCGAATGCACGTCGACCGCGCCGACACCGTCCGACAATTCGCTACAGGATCGGCTGGTCGCCAATGTGACCGGTGCAGGCGCCTTCACGCACCTCGAGGTGCTGCAGCGGATCGCCGACAACAACGGCGGCAACCGGGCCTCCCCTGGCCCCGGGTACGACGCGAGCGTGGACTACGTGGTCAGGATCCTGCGCAACGCGGGCTACGAGGTGAGCACGCCCCTATTCCGCGTGGACAACACCAGCGTCCGGAACGTGATCGCGCAGACCCGAACGGGGAGCCCGGAGCAGGTGGTGATGGCCGGCGCGCACCTGGACTCGGTACCGGCGGGACCCGGGATCAACGACAACGGCTCCGGAGTGGCGGCACTGCTGGAGATCGCGGAGCGACTGGGCGGCTCCCCCGCGGTCAGCAACGCGGTGCGGTTCGCCTGGTGGGGTTCGGAGGAGACCGGGTTTGACGGTTCAACGGACTACGTCGAGGACCTCTCCGAGGACGAACGCGAGTGGATCGAGTTCTACCTGAATCTGGACATGGTGGCCTCTCCGAACGCCGGTTACCTGGTCCAGGGCGGCGAAGGTCGCCGCTCGAGCAGATCCGGCCCGGCCGGTTCGGCGGCGGTGGCGCGAGTGCTGGCGGACCAGTTGGCGGCCGCCGGTGTCACCGCTGAGATCACCGGGTTCGAGGGCGGCTCAGACTATGTACCGTTCATCGAGGCTGGCATCCCGTCGGCCGGTGCCCTGACCGGCGACAGTCAGGAGAAGACCGCCGAGCAGGCCGCGCGCTGGGGCGGGCAGGCCGGCGAGGTCTTCGACTCCTGCTACCACACAGCCTGCGATCGGCTCGATAACGTCGACTTCGCCGCGCTGGACCGTTACGTAGACGCGGTCGCCGGCACCATGGCCCACTTCGCGATGTCAATCGACGGCCTCGCCAGGTGAGAGGCAGCGGCAGCAGACAGCCTCCACGGCTAGCGACGCCTCCTGGTATCAACTGACAAGGCTGCCCACCGCAAGCCGGGGCGCACCGACATCAGACACCTGCGATGCTCAGGACCGACGACGGTCCGCGCACAGGCACGGGAGGCCAGATGATCGAGCAGATCCTGCCCGCTGCTGTGGCCTGTGCCGAGGCGTTCGATGACCCACCTGATGCCGTGTTGTACCCCCAGGAGGAGGCGGTGCTCAGCCGGGCGGTGGACAAGCGGCGCCGGGAATTCCGCACGGTCCGCCACTGCGCCCGGCAGGCGCTGCGAAAGCTCGGCCTGCCACCCGTGGCGGTGCTGCCCGGCGAGCACCGCGAACCGCTGTGGCCATCCGGTGTCGTGGGCAGCATGACCCACTGCGCCGGATACCGGGCGGCAGCGCTGGCCTGCAGTCGAGACATGCTCACCGTTGGGATCGATGCTGAACCCCACCAGCCGTTGCCAACCGATGTCTTGGGAGTCATCGCCCTGGCCGAGGAGAAAGTCCAGATCTCCGAGCTGACCGCAGCTCAGGGTGCATTGCATTGGGACCGGATCCTGTTCTGCGCCAAGGAAACAGTGTATAAAGCGTGGTTCCCACTGATGCAGCGCTGGCTGGGGTTCCACGACGCCACCGTCACGATCACCCCGAATCCCGTCAATCCGACAGAAGGAGCTCTCTCCGCTCGCCTGCTGGTATCCGTTCCACCCATTGCGGGCCAACCGCTTACCGAGTTCATCGGCCGCTGGCTGGTCCGTGATCGTCTCGTGATCGCCGCGATCGCGACTCCTGCAACCCGTTCGTGTCATTCACCAAACGGGTGATAATCGGTGACCTGCCTCGCTACCCGGGTAACCCCGTATCGGACGATTCGACCCGTGCTGCGCGCCGACGCAGCCTTTCTACCTGCGACAAGAATGAATCCACGATTTGAGTTACGGAATGTGACAGCCTTGCGAGGCTGACCGGGTCGGACATCACATCCTTGCATCACCCACGGTGATCCGTACCGTCAATATCCGTCCGGCACCATGGAGCCACCTTGGGGCAGGAATCCGGTCCCGGCGCGCACCGCCCTGTCCCTCGGGACCGGATACCCACATCCCACCCAGAATCGGGACAGGGACGAAGGCTGCTGATCGGTTCGGTGCGGGGTCCGAATCC
>JALZCO010000107.1 GCA_030863015.1 Actinomycetota bacterium | reverse complement strand
GTTCAAGGTCGGTCCGGACTACATCGACCCTGGGTACCACGCGCTGGCCACCGGGCGACCCGGTCGCAACCTCGACCCGGTGCTCATCGGCGAGCAGCGGATCGCGCCGCTGGCCGCCTACGGGGCTGCCGCAGCGCAGTGCACGATCGTGGAAGGCGTGATGGGTCTGTTCGACGGCCGCACCGGAACACCAGGCCACGGTTCCACGGCCCAGGTTGCGGCACTACTGCCAGCCCCGGTGCTGATGGTCGTGGACGTTCGTGGCCAGGGCCGCAGCCTTGCCGCGCTGCTGCATGGGTTCCGATCCTTCGACCCGGGCGTCCGGATCGCCGGGGTGGTGCTCAATCAGGTCGGCTCGGCTCGCCACGAGCAGGCCTGCCGGGACGCGTGCGCCGAGGTGGGTCTTCCGGTGCTCGGTGCGCTGCGCCGGGACGCTGCGCTGGCGGTGCCGTCGCGGCATCTGGGTCTGGTCACCGCCGCGGAGCACGCCGCCGCGACGCGGGTGGTGCAGCGCTGGGCCGACGCGGTCGCCGCGCAGGTCGACCTGGACGCGGTGATGTCGTTGGCAGCTACCTTGCCGGCGCAGCAGCGGTGGGATCCAGCTGCGGACCTCGTCGCGGCGGCAGGGGAGCCGGTCGTCGCGGTGGCCGCTGGACCGGCCTTCACCTTCGGCTATGCCGAGCATGCCGAACTGCTCGCTGCGGCCGGGGCCGCGGTCGCGCCCTTCGACCCGCTGCACGATGAATCGTTGCCTGCAGGCACCGCAGGCTTGCTGCTACCCGGCGGGTTCCCGGAGTGCCACGCCGAGGCGCTGTCGGCCAACGTGGCGCTGCGTGTCGAAGTCGCCGCACTGGCCCGCCGCGGGGCACCGGTGCATGCCGAATGCGGCGGGCTGCTGTACCTGTGCAACTCGGTGGACGGTGTCCCGATGTGCGGGGTACTCGATGCCGAGGCAACGATGACCGGCCGGTTGGTACTGGGCTACCACGACGCGGTGGCGTTGCGCGAATCGGTGCTGCACCAGGCGGGTACCAGGATCAGCGGCCATGAGTTCCACCGCACCACCGTCACCCCACGCGCGGGCGCAGCCGCCTGGGCCTGGTCCGGCGCGCCACCGGAGGGCTTCGTGCAGGGTGGCGTGCACGCCTCCTTTCTGCACACCCACCCGGTAGCGCATCCAGCAGCGGTGGCACGCTTTGTGGCGAGCTGTGTGAAGGGGAGATCGTGACGCCGGAGCTGGTCGGGATCGGGGTGGGTCCGGGAGATCCGGACCTGCTGACCGTCGCCGCGGTGCGCGAGCTCGCCGCCGCCGGGCGGGTGTTCGTTCCGGTGATGGCCTCCGACGTGGCGGGGCGGGCCGAGGCTGTCGTGCGAACGCACCTGACCCACGACCGCCTGGAGCGGCTGGTGTTCGCGCTCAACGACGACGTCACCGGGTCGCAACGGCGCCGCCACGAGCGGTGGGATGCCGCTGCCACCCGGGTTGTGCAGTACCTACGCGAGCACGGTGGGACTGCGGCGTTCGCCACTCTCGGTGACCCCTCGGTGTACTCCACATTCGGGTACCTGGCGCAGACCGTGCGGGAACTGCTGCCAGCGGTCCGGATCCGCACCATCCCAGGGATCACAGCGATGCAGGCCGCCGCCAGTGCTGCGGGCATGACTCTGGTGGAAGGGACTGAATCACTCACCCTGGTCTCGCTGTCCCGCGATCTCCGAGTGCTCGACGAAGCGCTGGATGCCGCATCGCGGCGAAGCGGCACGGTGGTTGCATATAAGGGTGGCCACCAGCTGGCGCAGCTGCGAGAGCGGCTCCAGGACGTCGGTGCGCTGGACCGGGCCTGGTGCGCTGAGCACCTCGGCACTTCCGACCAGCGGATCACCCGGTTGCGGGAGACCGACGCCGCGGCCTACCTCTCGACGGTGGTGGTCCTACCACCTCGCAACGGCCGGGGAGCGCAGCTGTGACCGCCGACGCACTCCTCCGCGCAGATGCGCCATGAGCACGGGGCCACCACTGCGCGAGCCGGATCTGCCGCGTACCGCCACGCAGCGCCCGCACGCGCTGCGTACCGGCTTCAGCACCGGTGCTTGCGCGGCGGCTGCGGCCAAGGCCGCGGTGGCGGCGTTGAGCGGCACCCGGTTGTCCACGGTGACCATCGGCTTCCCGTCAGGGGACCGGCACTCTTTCACCGTCCACTCACTGCGGTGTGCACAGACCACCGCCACCGCCGTAGTGATCAAGGACGCCGGTGACGATCCCGACGTCACTCACGGCGCGCACCTGACGGTGACAGTGGCCTGGCGTAGCGACGGCGAGGTTGTCCTGCATGGTGGCGAGGGGGTGGGAGTGGTCACCCAGGCCGGGTTGGGATTGCCGGTCGGGCAGCCCGCGATCAATCCGGTACCCCGGCAAATGATCACTGAAGCCGTGTGGGAAGCGTCTGGCGGGCGGGGTGTCGATGTGACGATCAGCGTGCCTGACGGTGAACGGATGGCCCGCAAAACCACCAACCGCCGGCTGGGCATCGAGGGCGGGATCTCCATCCTGGGCACCACCGGGATCGTCCGCCCGTTCTCCACGGCTTCCTGGCGGGCCTCGGTCGAGCAGGCGGTGGCGGTGATGGCTGCCCAGGGCGTGCCGACGCTGGTGCTGGCCACCGGGGGGCGCACCGAGCGCGGCGCGATGCGGCTGCTGCCGCACCTGCCGCCGGTCGCGTTCGTCGAGGTCGGCGACTTCACTGGGGCGGCGCTGCGCCGCGCGGTGCAGCACGGCCTGACCGAGGTGGTGTTCGTCGGCATGATCGGCAAGCTGACCAAGCTGGCCTCCGGCGTCCTGATGACCCACTACACGAGGTCGAAGGTGGACACCGGGCTGCTGGCGGAGATCACCGCCGCGCACGGGGGTGCCCCAGACGACATCGCGGAGATCCGCAGCGCCCCGACCGCGCGGCGTGCCTATGAGATCTGGGAGGCCAGCGGGTTGCTGCGAGCCTGCGGTGACGACGTCTGCGCCCGGGTGGCCGACACGCTGCGCCGGTTCAGCGCCGAGATCGGGCGGCCGCTGGCGTCCCGAGCAGCGATGGTGGATTTCACCGGGCAGCGCGTGGTCGCCGCGACCGAGCCCCACTGGGTAACGTGACAGCGGGTCATGTGACAGTGGGTGCGATGAGTGTCACGGTCGTCGGTCTGGAC
>JALZCO010000103.1 GCA_030863015.1 Actinomycetota bacterium | reverse complement strand
CTGTGAGTCGCGCCTGGATGAGGTAGAGCACTCCCGACCACCGGTACAGCGAACCTCCCCACACGGTGAAGGCCAGCGCGAACGCCTGGGCGACCGCCTGCAACCAGCCCTGCACGTTGTCGGCGAGTAGCAGGAAGGGAAAGGCATAGAGCAGGCACAGGGTGGCGGCCTTGCCCAGATAGTGCACCGGCAGCGGGCGATAGCCATGATGATGCAGGACTAGCAGGGTCAGCGAGAGCACCACATCCCGGCCGATCAACAAGGCAATCACCCACCACGGCAGGATGTCGCGCACTCCAAAAGCAAGCAGGGTCGTCAGGGTATAGAGCCGGTCGACCGTCGGATCGAGCAATTCCCCCAGCCTGCTGGATTGGTCCAGCAGGCGGGCCAGCTTGCCGTCCAGCCAGTCCGTAATGCCCGATAGGGCTAATACCAGCATAGCGAGCAGGTCGGACTGCGGGCCCAGTAACAGCCAGAGGAACAGCGGGACACCGGCCAACCGCAGCAAGCTCAACACATTGGGCACCGTGAGCACCCGGTCGGCCGGATCCATACCGGCCGACCCTAGAACCTGGTGTGCTGCAGCCAGTGCGCCAGCAGTGCCGAGTCGCCGAGCACCTCGATCGGCGCCTGCTCGGGGGGCACCCGGCGCAGCAGCACCAGCAGCAGGTCCACTACCGCACCTCGGACCGCGACCGCGCCTTTGGTGTGGCCGTGTTCCCAGACCGGCCCCGACGGTGTCCGGCGCACGATCCACTCCCCCGCCTCGCCGAGCCCGGGATCGGTGGCGTGCAGGTGCAGGACCTGGCCCTCGCCGCGCAGCTCGGCGAGCTCGGATCGAAACTTGACCGCCTGCGGCGAACTGAGAAGGTCCAGCCACTCGGAGATCGCGTCGGCGGCAAGATCAGGTTCCAGGTCGAACTTGCGGCCTAGCGCCAGTTCAGCGTCGGCTCTGTGCACTGCGGTCTCGTGCGCCGTCCGGCGAGCCCAGAAGCCAACACGCTGGTCGTCGGACCAGGTCCACACGGGGGTCTGCGGGCCGGCGGCCCGAATCGCGCCGACCAACTCGGCAGTTCCGTCATGCAACCAGGTACCGAGCTCGTCGGCGTCCTCGGGCGCCGCAGCCATAGCGAACTCGCTCGGGTTCGGCGGTGTGGTGATGCGGTTGGTGATGAGCTCGGTGACCCCTCGATGAACCTGCCCGACATGCTCGGCGAGCTGGTACAACGTCCAGTCCGGGCAGGTCGGTACCGGTTGCTTCAGATCTGCTGCGCGCAGCACCTTGACGAACCGCGCCGATTGCGCAGTCAACGCGTCGAGATACCGATCATCGCGCAGCGGAGCCATAGGTGCCTCCCGTGGTGGTGCCCGTGGTCGTCGGAGACTCCAGCCTAAGCAGCTGCGGGTTGGTAATGCGGCGGCGCACCGGGTGGTGTGCACTGTGACCTATGGCCTCACATCCTGCCTCGCCACTGCAAGACACCGTGCAGCGTGCGCTCGGTGGCTGGGGCACATTTCTCGCGGCGGCGATTCGATCTCCCCGGGAAGTCGGGACGCTGCTGCCGTCCGGTCCCGAGCTAGCCCGACGGCTGGCCACCGTTGTACCGCGAGCCAGCCCGCCCGGGCGACCTGCGGTCGTGGTGGAGGTCGGAGCCGGTGCCGGCGCGGTGACCCAGGCGATCGCCGAACAGGCGGACCAGAACGCGGTGGTGATCGCGATCGAGAAGGACGTCGGACTCGCCGAGGCGTTACGGGCGCGCGGACTCGGTGTGCAGGTCGTCACGGCAGACGCCGCCACCCTCCCGGCCATCCTCGCTGCACACGGCGTGGACCGCGCCGACGTGATCGTCTCCGTGCTGCCGTGGACTCTGTTCGGCCCGCAGCAGCAACGTGAGCTCCTGGCTGTCTTCGCCGCTGCGCTGCAGACCGACGGGGTGTTCACCGCCGCGGCGTACAGCTTGGGTTATTGGACTTCCGCGGCCCGCCGGTTTCGTGGCGAGCTGAAGCGGACCTTCGGTGAGGTGCTGCCCACCCGGACCATGTGGCGGCACCTACCGCCGGCGATGACCTATGTCTGCCGACGACCCGGCGAGGTCCCGTAATCACCGCGGGTCCGAGTCGATCAGCAGCTGACCGTCTCGCTGCGTGACCCGCAGCTGCCGCTTCACGACCTGGGGGCCGCTGCCCGCGTCGTAGACGACATCAACGGGCACCGTCACCGAACCATCCGGGTTGTCCGTGACCCCGGAGGCGTTGCGAGCGCTGACTGAGGAGTACCGGCTCCAATGCGACCGGAAACCCGCCTCGTTGTCGAATGTCGCTCTCGCGCGGGGGGACAGCATCTGCCAGGCCGCCGACAGGTTGTTCAGGCCGTTGTAGTAGTCGATCACCAGCTGGCCGGCGTCGCGCCACGCGATCGATCCCTGGGAGTGGTCCACCGGCTGCACTTGCGGTGGCGCAGGGAGAACACCGAGTGGGCTCACCGGCGGTGCTGCCGGCGTCGAGGTGGCCACCTGCCCGGCGGAAGCAGTGCCCCGCTCTCCGGACGAACCCGCCGTCACCAATATCCCGACACCGGCCAACGCAAGCACCGTAAGGACAACCCCGACAAGCACGCCGGCTTGCTGTCGTTCCCGCCGCAGGACCCCAGCAGGCGCCGATCCCGCAGGTATGCGTGCAGCAGGTCGGGGCCAGACCGGTACTGGGCGTGATGGCGCGGTCGGGGAAGGGGCTACGGGTGCAGGCACCCGGGTCGGAGGCGGCGCCGCGACCGGCCTGCGCGCTGGTCCGAGGCTGCTGGCCGCGGCTAGTTCGAGCTCCAAGCTGGCCCGGTGCATGTTGGGACGCGCTGCTGGATCCTTGGCCAGCAGGCTCATCAGCACCGCGAACAGTGGACCTGCGTGCAGCGGCGGCGGAACCTCACCGGCGGCCACCGCGTGCAGCAGCGCGAGCTGGTTGTTGCCCTCACCGAAGGGCGCCCGCCCCTCCACCACGGCGTAGAGGGTCGCGCCGAGCGAGAAGACGTCCGACGCCGTGGTGGGGACCTGCCCGCGGGCTACCTCCGGAGCGAGGTAGGCCGGGGTTCCGGCCATCATCCCGGTCTGAGTGACCGTGACATCCCCCGCGGCGCGGGAGACGCCGAAGTCGGTGATCTTTGCAGTCCCGTCGTCAGTGATCAGGATGTTTCCGGGTTTGACGTCCCGATGCACGATCTGCGCGGCATGCGCGGCAGCCAGCGCCGAGGCGACCTGTGCACCGATCGAGGCAACCTCGCTCACCGGCAGGCAGCACCGCTCATTCAGCACCGCAGCGAGGCTGCGTGCGGGCAGGTACTCCATCACCAAGCAGGGCTCACCGTCGTGCTCGGCCACGTCGTAGACGACGATCGCGTTCGGGTGCTGCAGCCGCGCGGCGATGCGTGCCTCACGCAGCGCCCGCAGCCGGGCTTCCTCGGTCTCACCAGGACTCAGATCCGGCGCCAGCAGCAGCTGCTTCACCGCGACCAGCCGCTGCAGCCGCTCGTCCCTGGCCTGCCAGACGACACCCATGCCGCCGCTGCCGATCCGATCGAGCACCCGGTAATGCCCGGCGATCAGTTCACCCGTGTCGATGAGTGATGCTCCCCGTCCTGTATTGGCACGTCTGTATTGGCACGTCTGCACTGGCCCCGAACCGGGGGCCAAGGTTACCGTGCCCGGCTGCGGGATCCCCGCCCACGGCGGCCCCGCCGTGCCGCGCATGAGGAGCCACGGGCACGATCGTGGCCATCATGACGCTCACCGAGGCGCTGCCCGGCGGTTCCGGGCCCGACGAGCTGCTCGACACCTTTGTGAACTGGGTTTCGGGCCAGGGCTTGACCCTGTACCCCGCTCAGGAGGACGCGCTGATCGAGCTGGCCTCAGGCTCGAATGTGATCCTGGCGACTCCTACCGGATCCGGTAAAAGTTTGGTCGCGACTGGTGCGCACGCAATCGCGCTGGCACAGGGCAGGCGAAGCGTCTACACCGCACCGATCAAGGCACTGGTCTCGGAGAAGTTCTTCGCGTTGTGCGATGTTTTCGGCGCCGACCAGGTCGGGATGCTGACCGGTGACTCCAGCGTCAACGCCGGGGCGCCGATCATCTGCTGCACCGCTGAGGTGCTGGCCAACATGGCCCTGCGCACAGGGCCGGAT
>JALZCO010000102.1 GCA_030863015.1 Actinomycetota bacterium | reverse complement strand
GCCGGAACGGAAAAACACGGCCCTGCCCCGGGGCCGTGCGCGTTCACCACGGTAACACGATGTGTGCTGTTCGGCCTCAGCCTTCTGGGTGAGGGGGTCTGGATCGTCCCTGCTCAGAACGTCCCTTCGGGATCAGTAACCAGGTCCCGGTGCTAGGTAGGGAGGCACCGTAAGCGAGCATCCGTAGACGTCGGCGGTGACCGGTGGCCGGGAAGTCCGCACGACGGTGGTGAGGACGATCGGGCCGGCGGCAGGCGGCACATAGACCTCCTTTCGCCCGGTCTCCTCGCCGTCCCGAGATCGGGCGCGAACGATGCACACGGCGGGTCGCGAGGGGTCATCCCGGATAACGTTGAGGCTCAACTGCACTCCATAAGTATCCGGGTGGGTATCGACATTGCCGTCCAGCAGGACGAAGACCAACGCCTCGCCCTGTACCGGCGTGCTGCCGAGGTTGCGGTAGCCGATCACCGCCACCGCCAGGCCAGCGAGTATCACGAGCAGCAGCCCTACCGGCGCGGTCCAACGGCGGCGCCGTCTGAGCGTCCGGGGTCCGTAGCGGCCCTCGGGAAGCTGGCCGACGGTCACGGTGTTCCACCTCCTGGATGGATCTGTCGGCCCTGTGGGGACAATGGTCAACCAGGGTTACGGCGACGGGTCGGACTCAACAAGTCGTATCCGGTGTTCGAACGCAGTATTCCCACCGGCTGGGAGCAAGCCCGGCGGGCGGTGGAGGAGGGATAAGCAGACGTCCATGGCGGAGCAACTGCGAATGATGGCGGTACACGCACACCCTGATGACGAGTCCAGCAAGGGTGCCGCAACGATGGCCCGGTATGTTGCAGAAAGTCACGATGTGATGGTCGTCACCTGCACCGGCGGGGAACGCGGCAGCATCTTGAACCCGTCGTTCATGCCGGCCGACCTTGCCGAGCGCCCCGAAGAGATGAGCGCAGTGCGCCGGCAGGAGATGGCCCGCGCCGCGCAGATTCTTGGGGTGCGACACCGCTGGCTGGGTTACGTCGACTCCGGCTTGCCCGAAGGGGATCCCAAGCCGCCGCTGCCGCCGGGGTGTTTCGCGGTGGTTCCCTTGGAGGGCCCCACCCATGATCTGGTGCGGGTGATCCGCGAGTTCCGGCCGCACGTGGTGGTGACCTACGACGAGAACGGCGGCTATCCGCACCCCGATCACATCCGTTGCCACGAGGTGTCGGTCGCGGCGTTCGACGCCGCAGGCGATCCGGATCGTTTCCCGGACGCTGGAGAGCCGTGGCAGCCGTTGAAGCTCTATTACCTGCACGGCTTCTCCCGTAGGCGGATGCAACTGCTACACGATGCGCTGCTCGCCGCCGGTACAGAGTCGCCGTTCGGTGAGTGGCTGGCAAAGTGGGATCCGTCCGTGCCAGATATCATGGAGCGCGTCACCACCCGGGTAGAGTGTGGCGAGTACTTCGAAGTACGGGACAACGCGCTGCGGGCGCACGCCACCCAGATCGACCCAACCAGCCGGTGGTTTGCGGTGCCACATGCCGTACAGCGAGAGCTGTGGCCGACCGAGGAGTATGAGTTGGCTCGCTCGCTGGTCGACACTACGGTGCCCGAGGACGACCTGTTCTCCGGTGTCCGGGAACGGGTGCACGCATGACCCTGCTGCTGCCCGTCACCGACGCACTTCCTGCCGTGGACACGGCATTGTCGACTGGTTTTTCGGCCGGGACCGGATTTGCGCTTGTCCAAACCCCGTCTCCGGCACCGGATCCCGGTGGGCGGGGTGCGGACTTTGGCAAGGCTGCGCCGGTCGGTTTGGTCGTTCTACTGCTGTTCTTCCTGGCTGTGGCACTGCTGGTGCGTTCGATGAACAAGCACCTACGCCGGGTCCCGAAGTCCTTCGACGATGACGACGACAAACCACCGCCGTAATTGTGCGCCACAGGTGGGGCAGGGAGGATAGCTGGCATGGGGAACCGGCTCGAGACCTCCACCAGTCCATACCTGCTGCAGCACGCCACCAACCCGGTCGACTGGTGGCCGTGGTGTGAAGAGGCGTTCGCTGAGGCGGCGAAGCGTGATGTGCCCGTGCTGCTGTCTATCGGCTATGCAGCCTGCCACTGGTGCCACGTGATGGCGCACGAGTCCTTCGAGAACGAGGACATCGCTCGCGTAATGAACGCCAACTTCGTCAACATCAAGGTGGACCGGGAGGAAAGACCCGACGTCGACTCCGTTTACATGGAGGCGACCGTCGCGATGACCGGCCACGGTGGATGGCCGATGACCTGCTTCCTCACCCCCAACGGCGAGCCGTTCCACTGCGGCACCTACTACCCGCCGTCGGCCCGACACGGTTTACCCAGCTTTCCCCAGCTGCTCCTTGCTGTCCAGCAGGCCTGGAGCAACCGTGGTGACGAGGTCCGGGAGGCCGCCAAGCGCGTCGTGGACCAGCTCACCCAACGGGCCGCGCCGCTGGCCGAGTCCGCAGTGGACGATCGGGTGCTGGCCACCGCAGTCGACAAGCTGGCGGGGGAGTTCGACCACCGGCACGCCGGCTTCGGTGGCGCCCCGAAGTTCCCACCGTCGATGTTGCTGGAGTTCTTGCTCCGGCATCACGAGCGGACGGGCTCGCAGCCGGCGCTGTCCATGGTGCAGAAAACCTGTGAAGCAATGGCCCGCGGCGGGATGTATGACCAGCTTGCCGGTGGGTTCGCCCGTTACTGCGTTGACGCCGCCTGGGTGGTGCCGCATTTCGAGAAAATGCTTTATGACAACGCGTTACTGCTGCGTGCCTATACCCATCTGGCCCGGCTGACGGGCTCAGCGACCGCCCGGCGAGTGGCCGAGCAAACAGCGACTTTCCTACTCGACTGGCTGGGTACCCCGCAGGGCGGCTTTGCGGCATCGCTGGACGCCGACACCGATGGTCATGAGGGCGCCACCTACGTGTGGACGCCACAGCAGCTCGTCGAGGTACTCGGACCTGATGACGGTCAGTGGGCGGTGGAATTGCTGGCGGTGAGCCCGACCGGGACGTTCGAGCACGGCACTTCGGTGTTGCAATTGCCCGCTGAACCCGATGACCTCGACCGCTGGGAGCGGGTGCGGACCGTGTTGCTCGCTGCCCGGTCCACCCGCCCCCAGCCGGCCCGGGACGACAAAGTGGTCACCGAGTGGAACGGGATGGCGATCACGACGTTGGCTGAGGCCGGTGGCGTTCTGGGCCGTCCGGAGTGGATCGCGGCGGCGGTGGCCGCAGCGGACCTGATGCTGGACACGCACGTCGTCGATGGCAGGTTGCGACGCAGCTCTCGCGACGGTGTGGTCGGCGCGGCCGCTGGGGTGCTGGCCGACTACGCCTGGCTGATTGAAGGCTTGCTCGCCTTGCACCAGGTCACTGGGGAGCCTCGATGGCTGCAGGCCGCGACGCCGTTGCTGGAGGAGGTTCAGAAGCATTTCGCCGACCCCGAGCACGCTGGCGCCTGGTTCGATACCGCAGCGGATGCCGAGGCACTATTCCGCCGCCCCGCCAACCCGACTGACAATGCGACCCCGGCGGGTGCCTCGGCACTGGCCGGTGCGCTGGTCACCGCCTCGGCGTTGACCGGCTCAGAGTCCTACCGCGCAGCGGCCGAGGCTGCGGTGACGCGCGCCGGAGTGTTGCTGGCCAAGGCACCACAGGCAGCCGGGCACTGGCTGGCCATCGCCGAGGCGCTGACGCACGGGCCGCTGCAAATCGCTGTGATCGGTGCTGCCGGGGACCCGGCGCGCGCAGCGCTGGAAAGCACGGCCCGGTGGGCCGCACCCGGCGGAGCGGTCGTGCTGGCCGGCGAACCGGGTAATGATCACCCGATGCTCGCCGGGCGAGACTTGATAGCTGGGGCTGCGGCAGCCTACGTCTGCCATGGGTTCGTCTGTGAC
>JALZCO010000083.1 GCA_030863015.1 Actinomycetota bacterium | reverse complement strand
GGATTGAGGCGGTGACCAACTTATTGACGCCATCGAGCGACTGGTCGCCGAGGCCGTCCATGTTCTCGAAGACGACGTTCGTCGCAATCGTGATTTGGGTTTGGTGCGTGAAGTGGCTGGTTGATCGGTTAGGCGGGGCCGGTGACCATGCAGACTCGTGTGCACTGCGGGTGCCTTGGTGTGTGTCGAGTGGGGTATCCGCCCTTGGAGTGGTACGGGCGCTATGGGAGGCCGACTCCCTTGGCCATGTTATGTGGATGAGGCGAGGCCATTGCTGCACGGCGCCCGGTTGATGGCATGGAAGCCCACGCAGATGGGCATCGCGAGGGCCGTCGTGGTCGACTCCGCAGGATCGATAGTGATCGCTAAGGGGTGGTGCGATGCGGTGGTGGTCGGCGGGACCGATCACTGCTAACGGCGATGTGGTGAACAAGATCGGCACCTATCCGCTGGTGCTGGCCGCGGCACGGACCGGGATCATTCGTCGTCGCGCTTGAGACGACCATCGACATGGAGACTGCCAGCGGTGTCCCAGTGGAAATCGACATCAGCGATTCGTCCGAGATCTCAGGGACAGCGCGACTCTCGCAGTGAACAACGACTTCGACATGACCCCGGCCGATCTGGTCACCACGATCATCACCGACGAAAGGATCATTCATGGAAAACCGTTGGGCTGAATCACCTTTCGACGCGCTAGATGCGTGCGTGTACGGTTCGCGGCTCCTCGGCGGCGAACCGGACCTGGTGCTGCATGGCGGCGGCAACACATCGGTCAAGGTGTCCATTGAGGACATTACCGGCCCGGCGGTAGACGTGTTGTATGTCAAGGGAAGTGGGTGGGATCTGGCGGACATCAATCGGGCGGGGTTCGCGCCGCTGCGACTGGACCGCCTGCGTGAGTTGCTGGCTGTGCCGAGCCTGCCCGACAGCAGGATGATGAACGAGCTGCGTTGTGCCCTGCTCGATGCGAGTGCGCCCGATCCGAGCGTGGAAACGTTGCTGCACGCGGTACTGCCGCATCCCGCCGTGCTGCACAGCCACGCCGATGCGGTGATCACCTTGACTAACCTGCACAAGCCTCGGATCGAGGACGTCTTCGGCGACCGTGTCGTGGTGATTCCCTATGTGATGCCGGGGTTTCGTCTCGCCCGGATGTGTGCGGAGCTTTTTCCACGGTATGCCGGCGAGAGCACGATCGGCATGGTCTTGATGAATCACGGTCTATTAACCTTCGGCAAAGACACGAAGCAAGCCTATGACCGGCACATTGCGCTCGTCAGCGATGCCGAGGCGTACCTGTCGCAGTACCCGTCCGCCGCGGCTTCCGTGCCCATGCCACCGGTCGATCCCCGCGACATCGCCGGTATTCGTAAGCAGATCGCAGACACCGCGGGCCATCCGGTGATCGTCAGCCGGCACACCGATGACGCCACGATGGCCTTCGTCACCAGGCCGGACCTTGCTGAGGTGGCCACTCAGGGCCCGGCGGTCCCCGATCACGTGATCCGCACCAAGCGCGTTCCCCTAATCGGCAGGGACATCACCGACTACGCGGCCAACTACCGCCGCTACTTCGACCAGCACACGCGACCAGGATTGACCATGCTCGACCCGGCGCCGCGCATCGTGCTCGATCCCGTACTCGGCATGCTCTCGGTCGGCAGGCGCGCGCAGGACGCGGACATCGTCCATGATATCTATGCGCACACGATCGGCATCATCGAGCGGGCCGAGGCGTTGGGTGGATACCGCGCGTTGCCGCCGAACGACCTGTTCGACGTGGAGTACTGGGAGCTGGAACAGGCCAAGCTCCGGCGCTCCGGCGCACCGGCCGAGTTCACCGGCGAAGTCGCGCTGGTCACCGGCGCCGCGTCCGGCATCGGCCGGGCCTGCGCTGACGCGTTGCGCGCCAAAGGCGCCAGCGTCATCGGCCTCGACGTGACACCGACCAAGAGCCATGTGGACTACCTGGGCCTACAGGGCGACGTCACCGACACGGCCGCGATGAAAGCAGCGATCGGACGCGGCGTACATCGATTCGGCGGCGTGGACATCGTGGTCGCCTCGGCCGGGGTGTTCCCAGGCAACACCCCGATCGCCGAGCTCGACCCAGCGTCATGGCGCCGGACGATATCGGTCAACGCCGAAGCGATCGCCACGCTGTTTATCCAGGTTCACCCGTTGCTGAAACTGGCGCCACGGGGCGGGCGCGTCGTGGTGGTCGGCTCCAAGAACGTACCCGCACCAGGGCCGGGCGCCGCGGCGTACTCAGCCTCAAAAGCCGCAGTCACACAGTTGGCCAGAGTTGCCGCGCTGGAGTGGGCGGCCGACAACATCCGGGTCAACAC
>JALZCO010000081.1 GCA_030863015.1 Actinomycetota bacterium | reverse complement strand
GGATTGATCTCCTCGCCGAGCGCCTCGGATACCGCACCGAACAGGCTGATCTGCGCCCATTCCCCGCCAATGTCGTAGTCGCTACCGTCGGCGAGTCGAAGTGTCGTGGAGCCGAACACATCGCGGGCCACCGTCTGGTACAGCATGCGGGTCAGCTGGGCCATACCGTCGTAGTCCGAGTAGGCCTGGTACACCTCGAGCATGGTGAACTCAGGTGAGTGAGTGGAGTCTATGCCCTCGTTGCGGAACACTCGGTTGAGCTCGAAGACGCGTTCGATGCCACCCACCACGCAGCGTTTCAGGTACAGCTCCGGAGCGATCCGCAGGTACAAGTCGGTGCCGAGTGCGTTGGAGTGCGTCACGAACGGGCGCGCCGCGGCGCCGCCGTGCACGACCTGCAGCATCGGTGTCTCGACCTCGATGAAACCGCGGGAATGCAGCATGTCGCGGATCGATCGAATCGCATCGGCACGAACTCGCACAGTCTGCCGGGCCGCATCACGGACGATCAGATCGAGGTAACGCTGACGGACCCGGGTTTCCTCAGCCAGCTCCTTGTGCACTACCGGAAGCGGTCGTAGTCCCTTGGCCGCCATTCGCCATTCGCGAGCTTGTACAGACAGCTCCCCACGCCGCGAGCTGACGACCTCTCCGACCACGGATACGTGATCCCCGAGGTCGACGTCGGCCTTCCACGCGGCCAGCCCATCGGCGCCCAGGTCAGCAAGGCTGAGCATGGCCTGCAGTTCGGTTCCGTCGCCTTCGCGCAGCGTTGCAAAACAAAGCTTGCCGGTGTTGCGCAGGAAAAAGACTCGTCCGGTGACCGCAACGTGCTCACCCGTTCTCACGTCAGGCGCCAAACCGTCGTAGGTGTCGCGGATCTCGCGCAGGGTCCGGGTGCGCGGCACACCAACGGGATAAGGGTGCGGCCCAGCCGCCAGCATCCGTTCCCGCTTGTGCCGACGCACCCGCATCTGCTCGGGCAGTTCATCGGACGCGAGAGAGGGCTGGGTGGTCACACTCAACAATCTAGTGCTGTACCACATTGGCGTTTGTGGCTGGGCGTGGGCTTACCGCCGCTACGTTGGATGTCGTGGACGACCTGCACGCTCGTCGGGCCGCTTCTTTCGGCGATGCGGCCACTGAGTATGCACTGCACCGGCCGGATTACCCGGATCAGGCGGTGGCATGGGCGCTGGCGTCGATGTTCATTAATGGGCCCGACGGTGCCGCCAACGTTGGCCCAGTACTCGACGGCACAGTGCTCGATCTCGGCGCGGGCACTGGCAAGCTCACCACGGCGATGCTGCGGTGCGGCGTGGCCACGACTCGGGTGCTCGCCGTCGAGCCGGACGATGGGATGCGCGCGGAGCTGCGCCGTCGGCTACCCGAGATAACGATCCTTAACGGGTCTGCGGAGCAGATCCCCGCCGAAGAGGGTGCTGTGGACGCGGTGCTCGTCGGGCAGGCCTTTCATTGGTTCGATCTCGACCGGGCGCTATCGGAGATCGCCCGAGTATTGCGACCGGAGGGCGTGCTGGCGGTGATGGGTAATACCGAGGATGACTCGGTCGGCTGGGTGGCCGAGCTGCTTGAGGCGGCCCAAGCTGCACGGCCGATCGGTAGCCCCGGACGGGGATTCGCCGAGGTGCCTGAACACCCCGCGTTCGGCGAACTGGAGCAGCGTCAATTCTGCTGGCACTGGTCGCGCACCATCGATTCCTTCCTAGCCACCGTGTCGACTCATTCATGGGCGCTGGTCAGTAGACCCGAGGAGCGAGCCGCCGCGCTGGCCGCGATCCGCTGTTTCCTCGAACAGCACCCCGTCACCCGTAACGGCGCCTTCGAGCTACCGATGCGGACGCTGGTGCACCGCAGCGTCCGTCGCGCCTGAGACACCGGGCATCAGAGCGCGATACACCGGGCACGGAGGCGGGACACGCCGGGTGGACCGGATCAGCTGATGTTGCGTTCGTAGACCATCCGCAGGCCCTGGAGAGTGAGATCGGGCGCGTGGCGCGTGATGGCCTTTGACTCGGCGATCAGCAGCGGCGCCAGCCCCCCGGTGGCAACCACGACGACCTCGCTCTCGGCTGCCGGTGCCAGCTCAGCGGCGATCCGGCCGACCAGCCCATCGACCTGCCCGGCAAATCCGAACAGCAGCCCGGACTGCAGGGCTTCCACGGTGCTCTTGCCGATTACCGACCGGGGCCGGACGAGCTGTACTTTCACCAACTGAGCGGCCCGCGCGGCAAGCGCATCGACGGAGATCTCGATGCCAGGAGCCAGCGCGCCACCGAGGAACTCCCCGCGCGCGCTGATGACGTCGAAGTTGGTGGAGGTACCGAAGTCCACCACGATCGCCGGGCCACCG
Organism: Actinomycetota bacterium; assembly: GCA_030863015.1. GTDB lineage: Bacteria > Actinomycetota > Actinomycetes > Mycobacteriales > Pseudonocardiaceae. The sequence goes on along the minus strand of JALZCO010000081.1, from coordinate 738 downwards.
TAGAGGCTGTAGGCAGCCAACGTGTTGACGATTCGATCGGCGCCCACCTCGCGCGGGTTGTCGTAGAGCAACGGCACCCCGGTGCGCACCCCGGGCTCCACGATCACCCGGGGCAGTGGCGACCAGTACCGGTCCAGCATCACCCGCAGTTCGCGCAATAGAGCAGGCACAGTGGACAGTGCCGCAATCCCGGTGACCCTGCCGGAGTACTCGCCGAGCAGCCCGCGGACGGTCAGCGCCAGCTCATCGGCAGTCATCCTGGCGTCGGTATGCATTCGCCAGTCGCGCACCAGCATGGCGCCCGCCCTAGTGCCCCGCTGATCACCATCAAACAACCCGAGGACGATGTTGGTATTGCCGATGTCTAGGGCGAGCAGCACTCGCTACCCCTGATGAGATTCGCACCTGCCGGAGCATGCGCCGGGTCGGTCCCGGTTTCCACGATCCGGTTACCCGCGTCGACGAATATCACCCGTGGCTGGTAGCACCGCGACTCCACTTCGTCCATCATGCCGTAGGAAATGAGGATCACCAGATCTCCAGGCGCCACCAGATGCGCAGCGGCACCGTTGATCCCGACCACGCCGCTGGCCCGGGTACCAGGGATGACATAGGTCTCCAGCCGGGCTCCGTTGGTGATGTCCACGATCGCTACCCGCTCCCCAGCGAGCAGGTCGGCGGCGTCCATGAGGTCCTCATCAACGGTCACCGACCCGACATAGTGCAGATCCGACTGGG
>JALZCO010000074.1 GCA_030863015.1 Actinomycetota bacterium | reverse complement strand
CGATTGCAGGAGGCCGACGCGCTCGACGCGGTGCAGATGACCTGGATGCGCCTAGCGGAAAACGCACATCTGGTACGGTTTCCTGAGCGGCTGGGTGGCTGGCTGGCGACCACCGCCCGCCGCGAATGCTTGCACATCTTGCGCCAGGCCAATCCCGCCTCGGGCACCATTGGAATAGTTCCCGAAACTGTCGTCGATCCCTCGGTGGGTCCCGAGCAGCGCGTCATCGACGCCGACATTTCCCGGACGCTATGGATGCTCGTCGCGGATTTGTCACCTCGTCGGCGGACCCTGCTGCGGACTCTTTTCAGAGACAACCCGCTATCCTACGCCGACGTGGCCCGCGCCACCGAGATTCCGCCCGGCGGGATCGGGCCCACACGAGCGCGGGCCCTTCAGCAGCTGCGGCGCAGGCTCAACGAACATGAGTTGGACTGCCACTAATTCATGCTTTCGCTTGACCAGCAAACCGCAGGGACACACCAAGTAGGCTTACACTTGGCTCCGTCTCCGCAGGGCCTCCAGATCGCGGAGAACTATGGTGCGCCCTTGTACCGCGATGAGTCCACGTGCGGCGAGCGACTGCAGTGCACGGTTCACTGCCGGACGTGAGGCACCGATCATTCCGGCGAGGTCGGTTTGAGTCAGTCCGCTATCGAGAACAACGCCGTGCACGTGGCCGTGCATTTCGGAAAGCTGCAGAAGAAGCTTCGCCAGTCGGCCCGCGAGGTCGAGGAACGCCAAATCACCTGCCTTTTCCGTGAGGTTCCGAACGAGCTTGCCGATTAACTTAAGGAACTCGTCTGCCAGCCCGGGATTGACGCTCATCAGCTCTAGCAGTTGCCTCCTCGGCAACACGAAGACCGACGTGGACTTCAACGCCACCACGGATGCGGAGCGTGGTGATCCGTCGAGCAGCGCTAGCTCCCCGAAAATCTCCCCCGATCCGAGGATGTTCAGCACCATCTCGTCGCCACGCTCGGATGTGAAGACAATCTTTACCAGCCCTTCAATCACAGCATAAAGATGATCTCCGGGATCACCCTGGTAACAGATGATCTGTCCAGGAGCGTATATCCGGGTCAGACCGGCGCGCGCGGCTGCCGAAATGCCCTCGTGGCTGAGCACCCGGAACAGCGGAATTTTGGCCAGCACATCAACGACCGGCCGGCCGTGTGCGGCCATGAGTGCAGTCTAGTACTCCAGCCGTAGATCGTGATCATGTGAGGTGGTTTATTGGCGCGGTGGTGGCTGGCGCGTGCGTGGTCTTGGTCTGCGACGGCGCCAGTCTGACCAGGTGTACGGGTCGGTGAGCTGGCAGAGGTCTGTGATCAACCTGTTAGATGGGCATCCGGATCGGCGGAGAGTCGCTGCCAAGCGCCCTTGGGCAGACTGGCGGTGAGGGCCATGACACGCATGGGCCGATTGCGGTGGACAGGCGGCGATCGCAGCCGATGGCCAGGACATAGCTCAGGTGACGGGCTTCCAGATCAGCCCGTATCCCCTGGGCCGGCGCCCTAGCCTCATCGGTGGCCACCCTCCGCGCCGACACCGGCGTCCAGCGCGCAAGCGATCATCGTCCGAGCCAGCGCCGGCTTGGTCGTGAACTCGATCTCCTCGGGCACTCCAGCGGCACCCACGGGTCGAGACCGTTTGGCCAGGACCGCGGGAGATGGAGTTCGCGGTCGATCATCACGTGCCCGGATGGCTTAAGCGACCCGAGCGTTTCCACCCGACCCGCGCCGATCTGGGTGGACACGGCGTCGCACCGAAGAGTGCGGTGCACCCATCGCGGTCGGCACGGCGGGCATGCGCCTACCAAGGACGTTCGATGGGTGGCGACCTAACGATCTTTAGTCGCTAAGCTGGCCGGTGACGAGTACCCATTACCTCACCCGCAGCGCGGCAACAGCGAGTGGTGTCTGGCCGATATCAGCTAAGTTCGCGACGCAGCTCGCGCGCGGTATATGAGACGGCACTGTACATTAAGGCAAAGGGGTTCTCCCCATGCACCTGTGGGGGAATCGCCTCGATACCGTAACAAGCCGGGCACCAGAGGGACTGGTGTGGCTAAAGGGTGTTGTGTGAGTTAGCGCACATGAGCGATCGCTTAATGCAACCAGTGCCTCGGTGGCCCAAGGTCGTCGATCGGGAACTCCGAACTAGCCCTGAAGCAGTACAGTCTCGGGGTGACAGGATGTCCTCGTGGGAGACAGGTGATGAAGACCGCGCCGCAGGTTCAGTGCTGAGTCCAAACGCGGCGCCGTGGAGCTGGTACGAACGACCGACCGCCCGATCGCAGAGATGGCGCTGTTGCATTAGGCGATCGGTCCGATCGACCACCTCCACTGGTGGCCCCAAAAGCCGTGTGTTCTGCTGCGGCATGACCGTTTTATACCACTTCTCGGCGACGCTCGAAGTGCCTGCTGCTCCGATTTGCCGCCTGTCGAGGGTGCCCTCTCCGTTAATGCAACGGTTCCACTGCGTCAGTGCACGACCAAGGGGTCGGGCTGCCAGGCGGCCGGCGTGGCGATGGCCTACGAGATTCTCGACGCCGCCCAAGCCCACTGGCGACGGGTCAACGGCCACGGGCTCGTCGCGCTCAGCCGCGCTGGTGCCGACTTCATCGACGGAGCACTGCAAAAAGAGGACAACCACAAACGGGAGCTTGAGGATGCGCCGCCTGAGGCCTAAAAAATATTCTCCACAACTTTTGGGCCATAATTCAACGGTCTCCCGTACCTGCCCCTGCGGGGCTGAGCATCAGATGGGGCTGCAGGATGTCAGACATTACCGAACCGTACCATGGCGCGCAGCTGGCCGATCAGGACTCCTTTGGAGAATTCCAGGTAAGGCGCGTTGCCCTCCTGCGGGAATTTCTATCGACATCACGCGGTCTCGAATCTATAAAACCGTCAAGTCTCCTGGCCAGGAGGGATACCGTGGCTCCACCAACGGCAGACCACGGCCGCGATGGCGACATAGTGGCGCTCGCCCTAACAATCCTCGACGAAGAATTGCGCTCGTGGGTAAGGAGCCGGCACCGGGGTCGTGCGTCGCAAACCGAGGGCATCTTAGAGCCTAACGAGCAGAGCGGGGACACCCCGTGATCTGCATCCGCTGCGGCAAGGAGAACGCCGCCTCATTTCGCTTCTGCAGTAACTGTGGTACCCAGCTCGGCCGAGCATGCATGACATGCGGCTTTGAGAACCCCGCCGGGTCGAAGTTCTGTGGCAGCTGCGGCGCCCGGCTACCGGAGGTTCGGGTAGAAGATGCTCAGGGCGAGCGTCGCCAGCTCACCGTGCTGTTCTGCGACATGGTGGGATCAACTGCGCTGGCTCAGCTTCTCGACCCTGAGGACCTGAGGGAGCTGATCGTGTCCTGCCAGAAGGTCTGTGGGGACGCGGTGCTCGGCCACGAAGGCCATGTCGCCCAGTACCTTGGCGATGGCGTCGTGATGTATTTCGGCTATCCGCGCTCCCACGAGGACGAGGCGCAACGAGCCGTCCGCTGCGGGCTCGACATCCTCAAGGGCGTGGAGGCGGTTCGAGACAGCGGCAGAATTCCTCCCAATACTTCCCTTGATGTCCGCCTCGGCGCACACACGGGGCGAGTCGTAGTGGCTCCGGTGGGCGCGGGCGATCGGAGGGATCAGATCGCCTTGGGGGACACGCCCAACATCGCGGCGCGCATCCAGTCGGAAGCCGAGCCCGGCACGCTCGTCGTGAGTGATGTCACCTGGAAGATCGTCGAAGGTTACTTCACGGGCAAGTGCCTCGAAGAGTGGCAGCTCAAGGGCGTCAGCGAGCCGATGCGGCTTTGGCTCGTCACGGGCGAGAGCCCGTCGACGGAACGCATCGAGGTCGCCAGCACTTTGACCTCCTTCGTTGGTCGGGAACGGGAGCGGTCCGTCCTCAAGCAGACTTGGGAGGACAGCCGCGTCGGGCATAGCCGCTTTGTCCTGTTGCGTGGTGATCCGGGGATGGGTAAGTCCCGCCTCGCACGGCTGTTCTGGGAAGAAGTGCAGTTCCGGGCAGCCGACCTGGTCAGCATGCGTTCCACGCCTTACAACAGCAACAGCCCGTTCCACCCAGTAATCGAATTGATCGAGCGCAAGTTCGGCCTGGACCACGTACAGACCTCGGCTGAGCGCTTGGAAAGGGTCGAGGATGGGCTTGCAGGTCTCCAGCTCGCCGGGCCCGAGGGGGTTGTGCTGCTGGCCTCGTTGCTTTCGATACCTGTCGGTGATCAGTACGCCCCACTTGACCTGTCCCCGGCGCGTCGGCGCACCCGCACCATGCAGCTCCTGGTCGACTTCATCACCGCTATCGCGCGGGCAGGGCCGGTGCTGCTGTTAGTCGAGGATCTACATTGGGCGGACACCTCGACCCTTGAATTTCTCGAGCTGCTGGTCACAACCGCTCCTGACGTGCCGCTGTTGGGGATCTTCACGGCGCGGTGCGAATGCGACGTGGGGTGGGCCACCGCGCCCGCCGTCCGCAGGATCGAGCTCTCCAGATTTCAGCGCGCCGAGGTGGAGGCGATGGTGCGCAGCGTGGCGTGGGGGAA